>JAHBAD010000162.1 GCA_018385395.1 Treponema sp. | reverse complement strand
TATCTTTGCCAGCTGTTCATACAAATCCTTAATCCTGTTTGCCACCATCTGGTGAAGGAAAGAATGCAAATTTAAGAAATGCTATGGCGTTTTTGTTTCATCGAGATTTCTTAAAATCTCTTTATTAAACTCCTCTTCTATTTCCCAAAATTCTTTTTTAAGTTTTTTACTCATTTCTCCACTCCCCTATTTCACAAAATTCTGAACAATCATTCCTACAAACCAAACAAATGACAGACCTACGATTGCGTAATCTCTCCATTCGAATTTGAACTTTGCTGCAGGAACTTTTTTTATCAGCTGCTCATTCTGCTTTTCACAGCTTTTCAGGAAACTGATGACCGCAGATTTGATCTCATCAACCTTCTTTGTATTTTCAGCAATGCTTTCACGGCATTTTCCAGCCAGGATCTTATATTCATTTTCTGAAGCCTTTGTCATATCTGTGCGGAACCCTTTAAGGTTCTCCTCAATTCGAGTTTCGATATTCACAAAATCTTCAACCTTTTTATCCATTGCCTGAAGTTTGCTGTCAAAGGATTCATTTGAAGAACGTTCCCTGTTATCAATATCCTTAAGCCGAAGATCCAGGGTCTCATTGATTTTTTCCATGATTCCATTCATCTGAGCCCGGTCTTCTGCCAGATTTTTCTTCAACGCCAGATAATCAAGATGATATTTTTTCTTATCAATTTCTGACTGAAGGAATCTGGTATAATTGAATTCCTTATTCAGATTTTCTTCCAGCTTTTTTGCGGTTGCATTAAAGGAGTTATAAAACTCAACCATCGATTCATACATGGCTCTGGAATCTTCAGCAGCAGTTACTTTTTCCGAAAGGATTTCAAGATTAACCTCGATTCTTTTAAGAACATTATCAGGATCTTCTTCATCCATCCTTTGCGGAACCGTCTGGAAAAATGAAGCAGCCTTTTCTTCTTCAATTTCTTTTTCGAGTTCTTCTTCTGTCTGATTTTCATTCATTAGAATACCCCTCGAAAATTACTGCTTATCTTTTGTACGTCTTACAGCAAGATTAGTTTCGATTCTTACCGGAACACCGTTTTCCCAATATTCCTCTGTATCGCCACCATCTGCAAAGATTTTTTCAATGACACCATTTTTCCAATATTCCCAATGACCAGGATACTGAACTGCCGGTTCATCATCTGTTGAATGAAGAACGCCATCTTTGAAATTGTAAATTACAATTCTTGCCGTACTTTCATCAAAACCAGGAGATCCCATAGGTCGAAGTTTTTCATCTTCCCTTCTTACCTGCTGACCTTCAAGCGGATTGTTTTCCGCATCCGTAAACTGCATGAACTGATAAACCTTATGAGCCGATCTTGACTTGCAGTAAAGTTCATTGTTCCATAATTTCTTTGTAAGCTCTTCATGCTGGGCTTTTGACATCATGATTCAATTCCTCCTTTTCATGATTCTTTTGGAAGAACATGTCTTCCGTTCAACCACCACTCTTCATAATTCTCAAGAATGTCTATAACTGCAGGTGCATTTTCACAATGGAGTTCTCCATCTTTCCAATGCTCAATATGGCTTCCGTCATGAGTTTCTACTGCAGGAAGAATGTTCTTTTCTTCATCCAGTGAATCACACAGATAACCCTGTTTTGTTCGGATCGTAATTCCGTCAAGAATGTAATCCCCGTTTGCAATCATACCCTCTGAAGTAATAAGACGAAGGTGCTGGTACGATTTGAAACTTTTCAAAAAGTAGCCTCCTAGATTTGTATTTTCTCCATGCAGTAAGGATTAGCTCCATTCACTGCACAAATGACCTCGCTAAGCTGCTCAGATGAACTCTTTACGCTATCAAGAAATTTTGAAGCAAACTTCCTGACACCTGCTGGTCCGTCGCTGTCCAACAACTCCGAAACCAAAAGAACATCTTCGACAGATACATTTATTGTTACTGGTATTTCATTCATCTAAAAAATCCTCCAATCAAAAACTTTATTAAAATCAAAATAAATAAAAACACGAAACATTTTATGGCAGCCTCAGATTTCCAGTTCTTCCAGCTGTAATACCTGAACTTGTAACGCCACGCATTAAAACAAATCAAACAGCAGCCGAAAAACCAGATGACAATTACTGATACCCACGTAAAATGTCGCTGAAGAAACCGGCATCCAAAAGATAGATATGTAACAGTGTATTTAAGGACACTTTGCCACAGTCCTTCAGCAATTCTTTTTAATCCATTCATCTTTCCCTAAAATATGTAATTCAATCCAAAATCTTCAGCCACTGTTGAAGCCCAATCATCCGGTTCCTTTTCATAATCAGTTCTTTCCTGAACAGGAACTGCAGCAGCGGTTTCAAAAGGATTTTCTTCCGGTACAGGAACTGGCGGATTGTTTTCTGGATTGTTGGTCACAACTCCATGCTTTTCTCTTTCCTCAGGAGTCATCGAATCAAAAATCATACGGTCAACCTTGATTCTGAGTTCATCATGTTTTCCGCCTCTCGTATCAATCCACTTGTTCTGAATCAGTTTCCCAATAACAAGAACACGTCTTCCCTTCCAGAGCTTCTTAACATTTCTGACAGCATATTCATCAAAAAGTGTCAGGTTCAAAAAGTTTGTATATTCTCCCAAAGATCCATCTGGATTTTTCTTTGGGCCATTGTTTGCAACAGTAAACCAGCAGTAAGGTTTCTTTGTGTTTGGAGTTTCCTTGAGTTCAACATCCTCAGTAACTCTTCCCTGAAAAACAACCTGATTAAAATCCCACATAATTAGTCCTCCTCGTTTCAGTCAATAATTCCGTAACGTCTGTCAATTTCTTCAAGTCTTAGACTTCGTTTTTTTATGTTTTCCATGTTCCAGATTTCTGTCATTGGAACTTCATCCAGAACCTGCATTATTTCCATGTCCCTAATCTTCTTCTGCTCAGATGGCAGGGCAAAAATTCTCTTTGCCTTTTTGATTTCATGTGCATCAAAGCGATATGACAAATCAAAATCACATGAACAGCAATTGAAACTGCCCCTGCGATTTTCAGATCCACAGACAGGAAAAACCAAAGGCTTTGGCTTTTCCTTGACCGGATTCTTCATAACAAAATCAGCAATCACATCATCAGCAAGAACGATTTTCTTGAACAATGCATGAATGCTGTCAGGATTCTTTGCCTTTACTTTTTCAGACACAAAATCCAGATACACCCCTACCCTTTCATCATCAAAGCCCTCTGACTTAAACCGTTCTGTCATCTCACCGATGAACTTTTCAGAATACGGATTACAACCAAGATTCCCTTTAATTTTTGAAATTAAAAAAGCTGCTGCTGCAGATTCTTCACCGCACTTGTTTTCAGGTTGCTGGATGTTTTGTGCAGCTGCTTTTTTTAAATTATTATTTAAATTATTATTGGGTCCAAATTCTGAACTGTTTGAGTTCAAATTCTGAACTGATTCAGTCCGATTTTTGAACTCAGAATCATGTAACACTGTATTTAAGTTCAAATTTTGAACTGCTTTTTTCTTAGAAGATGTAACAGTGTGTTTAAGGGCAATTCTGCTGGCATAAGTAAAGTATGTCGGAAATTCCTTTCCCTTGTAGTTCACATACTCACGGCCAATAAGTTTAAGATCCATAAGTTTCTTAACTTTCTCAAAAACACTTGTCCTTCCACAAAATGCCCATAACCTCAGGTAATCACGGCTGCCTCTGAAAGCAGATACACCATCCTGGGAGAAACTATGAATCACTGCATAAATCATCAGCTCATTCAAAGCCAGTTCATATTTGTGGGCAAGTTTTGCCATCCATCCCTGAAGCTGTACATGACAGAAATCAGGAAGCTCATCATAAACATCTTCTTCAAAATCAAGGTTTGTAAACTCGTTCTCTAATTCATTCATACTTTTCGCTTTCCACTTCAAAAATTGTTGTATAACACCGTTCTCCAAAAGGACTTTGTCCTTTGTACTCACTACATCTGGAACAGAAGATACAGTCATAGCAAAAATAGTTATCCCGTTTTGCCAGGACTGCCCTTACTGTCATCCGTCTTTTTTCTTCAGGTATGAAAACATAAAGTCTGTCTCCCACCTGAAAAAAATTTCTTGTAACAGTTTGTTTAAGACGCTTTTTCATTCCTCTTGCTCTCAATCAACTCAACGTAATTCACACAGACCTTAAAATTTTCCGTAGTGATTTTTTCAAGCCGCTTATCTGGAAGTCTGAGAAACAAAGTCTTCATATCTTCCCCAAGTTCAATTTCAGGAGTTTCATCCCATCCATCTTTTTTTTCATTTTTAGTATTCCTGTACAAAAACTGCACAGTTTCCAGTAACTGATCACGGGTGAAGCCTTCTGTCTGCTTTTCAAGAAGCAAGCAATAATCCGTAATAATCTCAGTTGCAGCACTTTTGCTAATCATCATAATTCCCCCGAAATGTAAGATTCATAACCAAGAGCTTTTGCAATTTCCAGACTGCTTTGTGGAAGAGCAAATCCAGAAGGATTTCTTAAAAGCTGCTGAACCTCCGACTCGGCAAGTAAAGATTCCGGCGATTCCCCTCTCTGAATTTTTGAAAGCAGATAAAAAACAACTTTCTGAAAATCACAAATTTTACAGTTTTGAACTGTACTCTTTTTTTTACCTTCTTTAGACTTTTTAGTTTCATAGGTTGAAGGTCCCCTCTGTTCCTGCATCTGGGTATATGCCTGATTCAAACTCACCTCCCCTCTTTTTACAGAATCAAGAAGTGATTCATCAGCATTTTTTTCCAGAGACATGGCTTTTTGAACTGTCCTCTTAGAAACACCAAGTTCTTCCGAAATCAGTTCTGCCTTGTCTCCTTCAAAGTCACGGACATGTTCCATATCCAGAAGCAGTGCAACATTTCTTATAAGTTCCCCATTATCAAGATTCCGCCTGTTTACCTGCAGCTTAAGAACATATTTGAAGGCCTCCTCAAAACTTTCAAAGTTGTGTTCAAAAATCGGAACTCTTGTAATGCCAGCCATACCCGATGCTTTCAACCGCGTGTATCCGTCTATCAGATACCAGTGTTCAATGCCATCTTTATCAGTGGTATGCCATATATGCACCGGCTGAGAATTATCAAAGCCGGTCTCTTTCATTGCGTTTACAATTCTTTCAAGAACCTGATCATCTATGACATACAGATTCTTGAAATCTTCATGCAGCTCAATTTTTTCTACGAGCATCTGCTTTGAAAACTTCAGTCCACTATCCGCCAGCGGCAGGGAGGAACCTGAAGTCATTAGATTCAGCGTCTTTACCATCAGAACTCCTCAATGAAGTTTTTCTCTCTGGTAATTTGATCCACCAAATCATTTACTGCCTGAACTAGTCGAACCGTTCCCTTACTCTTGGCTGAAAACTTCAGCCGTTCATCAAAGTGCGTATAACGGTTGAACGAATAACAGTTCGCCAGTCTGATATCCAGAATGTTTCCGAAAGTCTTTTCAAACAGCTTCTGAACCTGGCTTTGCACTGTATTTGGATACGTCCTATACCTTTCATCCCATTTGTTGTAAATGATGAAAGTGTTTTCATATTTGTCAGGCAGCTCTTCCTGTATTTTTGTCATAAGGAAAAGCGACATGTTACAGGCATATTCTGTAAGTTCCACCGGATTAAGAACCAGGTCAGCAGCATTGATAGCATTCATAACCAGATTGTCATAAGTCGGTGAAGTATCGATCACTATGTATTCATAGGAACCTTTTACTTCCTCCAGAACTTTCTTAAGAACCCTGTAGTCAATTGAGCGGATATTGCAAAGACTCAGGGAAGACGGTATAACATCCACGTTTTTAATACGTGAATGAACAATGTTTTCTTCTACCCTACCCTGAGTCAAGGCAATCATAATGTTCTGCCGTTCCCAGACCTCTTGAACATTTTTGATTCCCATTGTGTAATAAATGGTGCTCGTGTTGTTCAGATCCATATCAACGACTAGAACTTTATGACCGCGAGACGCAAGATTATTGGCCAGAAGTAGAACCAAGGATGATTTTCCAACCCCACCCTTTATTGATGTAGAAACGATGACCAATTGTTTTGCTCCTCAGTGTAAGGCTCACCGCCAGAAGACTTTTAGTAAATCCTGCTATTGAAGCCTGCCCAGGTTGAAAAACTAAGCAAGAAGAACTGCAGACTTCATATGGCGGATTGCCTTAACTATTAAAATGATAAAGTTATTAAAAAAATATAT
>JAHBAD010000161.1 GCA_018385395.1 Treponema sp. | reverse complement strand
TGCCAAGAATAATTATAAATGAAAAAAGCCGCAATTCTATAAAGAACTGCGGCATAAGTCAAAAGTTAGGGGAAAGACCTCAGATTTTCCCTATATTATTTGGCTGCGTTTACTATCGCCCAGAAGGCATCGTTTGGAATGTATGTGTCACCCACATCGTATAGAGGAAGATCTTCCGCCCCTGTATCATATATTACATTCTTTTTTTTATTATCAACATTGTTTACAAGGTTGAATAGCAAAGGATAGGTTTTCTTTCCACCCTCTTTATCAGGATTAATCCATGAATTTTCATTGTTGATACCCCAAATTGTAATATTTGTAACTTTGTGAGCACCAGAATAGTTCTTTCCGTAATTCTTAAGCATTGTGAAATATTCTGCCCAAGCCTTTGTCCCAATTTCCAGAGTTTCTGCACTAAAGTCAATTTCAGAAACATGAACATCAGCCAAAGCAAGGAATCGGTTAAGGGCACTTTCATAGCCGGCTACTCCAGGCCATGTTGGACTTACATGAGACTGCATTGCAATTACATCAAAGCGTGGTGCAACTGATTTTCCGTTTATTGTCTGTGCCTCACCATTTTTAATGCAGCTTACAATATGTTCAATAGCAGATGTTTTGTAATGTCCAGGTGCATCCCAGTATTCGTTATAGTCGTTGTAACAGAGTTTTACATCACTTGGTGCATAAGCATTAGCAAAGCGGAAAGCGTTTACAATAAATTCTTCATTTTTGTAAATCTGATGCCATCTTGAACCGCCTTTGTTTGGAGATATATCCTTTGTGCCTTTAGTAGAACCTCGGAGCCAGTCCTGATTGTTTCCTGTGTAAGTTTTTCCTGCGTCATCTGCCATTGCTTCGTTTACAACATCCCAAGCCCATATTGCACGGTAATTATTTGCTTTTTCCCAGTCATCAACGCATTTGAGAACAGTTTTGATGTACCATTCGTGGCGAGCAGTCATTTCTTCTGGAGTTACAAGGTTTGTAATTTTATTTTTTGTGTCATCTTCATAAACAGGAGAATAATCTTTTGCAAAGAATCCGTCTGGAGTCTGTGAGTGCCATGTAAGAACGTGTCCACGCATCTGAACACCCATTTTTTTACATACATTTAATGTTGCATAAATTAAATCTTCACCGTTGAGCTTAGATGGTACTTTGATTTCCTGTCCGTTAGATGCAGTAAAATCAATAAGAGAAGCACCATCATCAATTGAACCTTTCCACCACTGTAAAAGGAACTGAGGTTTTAATTCGTTTCCTAATGTGATTGAATTTGCATGTTTTGCAATACCTTTCTGTATTTCTTCATAGTAAAGTTCGTTTGGAGTTCCCCAGTAACCGTTTGCAGTATATTCTCCGTATTTATCTGAAGTTACAGCTTTAATGCCAAAGTTACCATATTCTGCTGCAAGCCCAATTGAATCAAACTGGTCGGCGTAGATTTCTTTCAGTGATGGTACTAAGTCATCTGTCCATGATGAAACTTCTGTTTCAATTTCTTCTTTTGTAATTCCAGTTTCAGTTTTAATTTCTGTAAGTGTTTCAGTATTTGTTTCATCTGAAACTTCTGTAACAACACATTTAATATTTTTTACGCTGATAGTTAAGTTTTCGGGTGTATTTTCAGGTTTAGAGATGTAAAATAAAGGATAGTCTTCAAGAATAATGTTTGAACCATTTCCTGAAACTGATGTCCAGTCTGTTGAATCGCCGAGAAATTCTTTACTTGCAACAATAGGCCAAGTACCTTTTCCTTCTGCATCCAGTGCATTTACTTGCCACATAATATTTACAGAATCGCCTGAATTTTCAACTTTCATGTCTGCAGAAAAATCAATATTTACAGTCTTCTTTGCAAAATTCTGAAGACTGATTGCTGCAATATACCAGCTGTGTCCCTCTTGTGCGGTTGTTGTTTCTGCAACAATTGTGTATACAGTTTCTTTTATTGAGGGAGAAGCCGGAGGAGTGTTGTTTTCTGGGGTTTCCGGTGTCTCTGGGGTTTCCGGTGTCTCTGGGGTTTCCGGTGTCTCTGGTTTTTCTGTGTTTCCTGTGTTTCCTGTGTTTCCTGATGTGCCTGGTTTTTCTGTGTTTCCCGGTGTCTCTGGTTTTACTTCGGGGTTACAGCCAGTAAAAAATAGGCTGCCGGCTAAAAAGAGACATGTTAATGTTCTAAAAATAAGTTTTGTTTTCCTCATAAATACCTCTTGTATATGGAGATTTTAGAGATATTATAATTTAGAAATGTTATTTTTGCAAACAAAAAAATAAAAGCAGGTAAAAACTACCAGTCTCGCTGGATGTAAGTGGCACGCGGACGGGCTGTAATATCTACACGACGGTTCTGTGCGCGGCCTTCTTCTGTAGCGTTTGTGGCAACAGGTCTTGTTCCACCATAACCTTTGTATGTAAACAGTTCTTTATCAAGTCCTTCCCCGATAAGACCGTTCATTACAGTTCTTGTTCTTTCAATTGAAAGATTAAGCTGGCCCACAGGTTTTCCCACATCAGCAGTATGACCTTCTACCAGAATAGTGTAACTGTTGTCACTGACAATTTCGGAAAGCATTTCTGCAATTTTCCGGATTCTGCCTTCTTCGCCAGGAAGCAGCTGTTCTGAATCCGGGTAGAATTTTAAATCCACAGAGAAAAGAATACCGTTTAGGCTGTCGCTGACAATTACATCATCAACTTTATTTGTGTACATGTATTGTTTTACGGTGTTGTATTTTACATAGTATTCTTTGTCTTTAAGAGGTGCTGTTACTTTGTAAATCAGATTTTTTTTATCAAGAAGAATTACCACGCGGCCTTCATTTAAAAGTTTTACATTTTCGGGAACTGTAAGAATTTTCAATGCATCCCTTCGTTTTATTACCGGGTCTGTTCTGTTTCTTCCGAAAACTTGAGAAGCACGGATATATAAAGGATCAACTCCTGTCAGTTTTTCGTAGCGTGAAAAATCATCAGAATAATCAAATGTGACAATTCCTTTTTCAGTTACCCATTTTGCATCTACCATGTTGCTTTCGTAAATTATGTTCATTTCTTCATCCCAAATCTGAGGGAAGAAAGAAGGGAAAACTTCACTTGTCACATATTCCCCGTGAACAGGACGGCTTCCTCTGGCATCAATAATGATTCCTGTGTATGCACGGGAAGGTACGTCTTCCACCGGCACTTCCGGTTTGTATCCCAGTTTATTTTTCATAAGGGTTGATGAAATTGAATTTACGCTCAGCGTGTTTGTGGTTTTTAGTTCTTTAAGGTCATGAGAGAATACTTCCGGAGTGGTTTTTCCTTCTTCAATTATTTCTGTAATATGATCCAGTGTGATGTTGTTTTTTATTACTTCGTCACCAAGGCATTCATGGTTGTTTACAAAGAGGGTAAGAAGTGGACGCTGTATAAGTTCAGGTGTTTTTGTTTTGAGCTGCATTGAAGCTGTTTTTTTTCCTGAAGGCATTTTCACCCCGGCCTTTACAGTGTTCATAGTGATGTTTGATGTAAAAATTTTGGTTGTCCAGTCTATTTCAGATACAGATTCAATAGTTTGTGCGTTTAGTAAGAAAGAAAGAGAAACCGCGCTAAAAAATAAAATAATTCTTTTCATCATTTTCTCTATCGGCAATTATTTGCCCGGAATATAGAGAATTTTTCCTATTTTAAGAATTGCATTTTCCTGTATTCCGTTTGTGTCACAGATAGCCTGAACCGTAGTCCCGAATTTCCGGCTGATTGACCATAGGGAATCTCCGGCTACGACTTTGTACTGGAAAGGAAATTCAATGGGTTCAAGTTTCGAAATAACCTCTTCAAGTGTAGACTTCATTCCAACAGGAACTCTTATACTGTATTTTGTGGCAGGCGGTGTAAAACCTTTCGTCAGGGCAGGATTTAGTTTTTTTAGCTGTCTTTCATCCATTCGCATGTCACGAGCCATAGCGCTTATGGCATAAGGTTTCTTCACAGTAACATAATCGAAAAGTCCGTCACGTTCGGTGACAAGAAGTTCATATTCTTCAGTATGATCAGGAAGATCGATTTCGTAGGATTTATAATTTACCGCAAGGTCGGCAATGGCAATGAGTTTTGGAACATAATCTTTTGTCTGTCTTGAAATTACTCCCTTGTCACAAAGTTCCCAGAAGTCCCGGCTTTCTCCCCGGCGAATGGCTTTGTTCATGGCTCCAACACCGCAGTTATAGGAACCTATTGCAAGAAGCCAGTCTCCGAATGTTTTGTAGTTGTCCTGAAGCTTTGAAAGTCCGCCTTCCGTACTTTTCCAGGGATCCAGACGTTCATCAACATATTCATTAAGAGTCAGAAAAGGATAAACTGAGTTTTCCATAAATTGCCACATTCCAAGAGCACCGCTTTGCGACTTTGCACTGGTTTTATAGCCCGATTCAACTACAGGAAGATATTCAAGTTCTCCGGGAACCTGGCGGTCCTGAACTGTTTTACGCACGTAAAGTCTGTATTCCATGGCGTTTTCAAGAATATCATGGAGAAGTTTTACGCGCTTTTCATTTGAAAGATAGTATTTTCTCCAGGCCTCAACTTCAGGTCTGTCTTTGTACGCGTCTATAAGAGGGTAGAGAGAGGTTTCTTTTTTTTCAAGGGATTCCAACTGATTTTCTGGCTCTAAGTCCTCTGTTTCAGTTTCTTCCTGTAAAGGTGGCAGTTCTTCTGTTTCAAGTACAGGTTCCTCAGCCGGCTGGTTTTTTTCGTCTGGTTCTTCCGCCAGTTGATTTTCTTCATTTAATTCTTCAGCGTAAAGAGGAAAGGTAAAAAGACAGAATAATCCTGTAAGAAGTGCAAATGTTTTAAGTCTTTTCATTACAGTTTGTTTCCGAAATAGATTCCGGCCCATTCCCAGTTTCCGTTAATATCCGGGTCAAGAGGAAAGTTTACTTTACGGAAATAAAGATACCAGGTGTTTACATAGGTACTCCATCCCCATGTACGGAGATAGGCTTCGTTTTCGTTTGAAGATTCATCCAGTTTTTCTGCAAAGCGGATTCGGTTACCACGCATGTAGTCGTGCATACTGAATTCTGTCTGAGAGTTTGCATCGTTTTCATCCTGTTTCCATGACATTGAGAAAAAGTTTACCTTTGACCGGTATTTATCAAGTTTTCTCCAGTCGTAGTTACGGATAGCCTTTTTTACTGCTGTCTCAAGTTCTTCAAGACTCTGGAAAGTCCAGTCTTTGCTTGAGTTATTGAAGTCAATAAGATGACGGGCATCTTTATATGCGTCAGGTTCACCAGGAATCTGAATAGTAGTTGCATCAGGTTGCTGCAGAAACAACTGGCAGGTACGGAGCGCCATATCCCACTGACTGTCTTTTTCATATTCTGTTGCAAGACGCAGGTAAAGTTCTGTTTTATTGATGTCACCGGGGAAACGGTTAATCAGTTCGTTGAAATATTTAATCCTGTTTTTAGGTGTTTTTGAAATCTGAATCAGATTCTGAAGACAGATAAAATGAATGGATTGTCCTTTTACAAGCAGATCTTTGTACTGGTGAAGAATACGGTCGAAATAATATTCTGCAACCGGCTCTGCGTTCAGAGACATATAGCTGTAAGCGGTCATTAGCATCCAGTATGCGTTGTATTTGTCATCCGGATTATTTTCAACCCAGTCGTTCAGAAAAAGAATTGTCCCCTGGAAATCTTTTGTATGAAGAAGGTTATTTGCCATCTGATTTACAATGGCATACTTCTGTTCCGGGCTTAGTGTCTGTTCCTGTAACAGAATTTCCAGCTGTTTCTGAGTCTGAATGATGTTTTGAGTTTCTTCATCAGGCTTTTTGCAGGAAAAGAGTGTTGCCGTGAATAAGGTCAGAAGCAAATAGAAAAACTTTTTCATACAAGATGAATTTATCATAAGGCATTTATATTGTAAATAATAGTGTTTTGTATGATAATAGAAGATATGAGAAAGTTATCGAACAGTGTATTGAATATTCTTCTCGCATGCGGCCTTCTTTTTGTTTTCGGAGGATTTCTTCTATTTGTGTATGCTTTGGAAAATAATCATGAACATTTCTTTAAGTTCTGGCCTTTCTTTATAATGATTTCAGGAATAATTATTACATATTGCTCTGTTACGCTTTTTCATAAAACACATCTTCTTTTTGTTGGCATTATGCTGGCATTAAGCGGTTGTTTTTCTATTTTTGTGGCCCGGGATATTACTTCCCTGGGACTAAAAGAATTGTGGCCTGTGTTTGTTTTCCTTGCTGCAATTTCTCTTGTCTGCTCTTGTATTTACCGCTTCCGTAGAGCCCGTCCAAATTATATTGTACCTGCAGTTGCAATGGTTCTTCTCGGATGTATTTTCTTCCTGTTTTCTTTAGATATTGTAAAAATGTCGTTTGTGTCATTTATGGTAATTGCAGGTCCTTTCCTGTTGTTTTTTTCCGGAATTGGTGTTGTGGTATTTTATTTTGTTCAGTCATCACATAAGGAATTGGTTGTTCCGGAAGAAGAAGCCGATAATGATGAATAACGCGGAATGAAAATTTCAGAAAGTTTTCTTTTAAAATTATTAGTATTCTCACTTACCCTGACTTTTTTTGGAATTTTGCCGGGTTCACAGGAACTTAACGCTGCGTCAAAAAAGAAAAAGCCTAAGAAGGTTGAACAACCTGTGGAAATTGTGGCTGAACCTCAGGTTGAAGTGCTGTCGTCTGAAAATTCTGCTACAAAACTGGTAGTTCCTAAAAAACGTAATACTTATTTTTCAAAAATAAATGAATCAATTGTAGACGGTATAGAAAATGGGTCTCCTTCTTCAGTTATGCAGGCTTTGAATAGTCTTAAAAAGACTGAAGGCGAAGTGACTGAAAATGAAAAAGTCCTGGCCTATGTTGGAACTGAAATAATGAATATCTGCTGGCCGTCGGTGAATTTTTCGGGAGATCTTCCGGAAATTGAAAATCAGACTCCTTATACGGGGGCTCTGGATTTTGTCCGTCGTGGTTTCTTTGATTCAAGTACAGGAAATGTAGACTTCCTTAGTTCCATTCTTCCGTGTCTGGTCCTTGTTTCGGGAGATCCACTTTCTGAAACTGATATGACCCAGGTTGGTGCTGCTTTTGAAAAAGCACAGGAATATAGAACAGATTCTGTTTTGATGGACTATCTGTCGGGGCTTTATTATAGAAGAAAAGGTGATTTTGAAAAAGCTTCTGTTTTTTTTGAAAAGCTTTATGTTCAGAATTCCGGTATTTATGAAATAGCAAAAGGTTATGCAGAAATTAAATACAGTCTGAAAGATTATGATTCGGCTTTCCAGATTTCTTCTATGCTTCTTTCCAAAAATCCTTCAAGTCTTGATTTACTCAGACTTAATGCCAGAATCGCTTTTGCCTTGAAAAATTATGATATGGCTGAAGAATTTGTTGGGCGCGGTCTTCAGCAGATGCCGAACAACCTTGAATTTCTTCTTTTCCGTGCTAAGATCCTGGTTGAAAAGAATGATTATATCCATGCTGTATCCCTTCTTGATATGTATGCACGTCAGAATGATACTAACGCTGAATATCTTTTGTTAAGAACTCGTGTTCAGCTTGACTGGTCAAAGAACATCAGTCTTGCAACTGAAACAATAGAAAAGGCACTTACTCTTTATCCTGAAAACCAGGAAGCCCTCCTTCTTGCCGCCCGCATTGCCTCTATTACAGATGCACCTGTAGCAGGAAAATATGCGGATGAGCTTGTTGCCGGAATTCTTGAAAAAAATCCTGATAACGTAACCGCTCAGATTTATGCTCTAAATGCTCTTGAAAAGCGTGAAATGTGGCAAAATGCTTACGAAATTAGTAAGAAGCTTTCAGTATCGGAAAATGTTTCTTCCGATGTGGTTTCAAAACATGTAGAAATCTGTCTTCAGCTTGGAAAAACAGGGGAGGCCCTTGAATTTTCACAGAAGGCTTATGAACAAAATCCTCAGGATGAAATGATTGTCCAGTCATATATTCTGGCTCAGATTGCAGGCGGAAATAAAAACCAGAGTCTTGTTCTGATTAACTCTCTTCTTGAAAACTCAACTCCGAAAATGAAAAGTTATCTTTATTATAGAAGAAGTTTTCTTCAGGCAACTGAAGCTGCTTGTTTGTCTGACCTTAGAAGCAGCCTTATTTCAAACCCTCGTAACAGTGATGCTCTTTTCCGTCTTTATGAAATTTACTATGGAAAAGATGATTATAAAAAGGCGCAATATTATCTGAAACAGGTTGTAGCCCTTAATCCTAATGACTCAACCTTCAGAAAACTGAACGAATCTCTTACAAAACTCCTTCAGTAGAATCTTTTCTTTTTCAACATTTTCGGTTTGATTTTCCCATTTATTTCCATTATAATTATACAACTGATTTTATAATCAGATTTTAACAAAAAAACAGGAAGGAATTTAAATATGTCTTTTATCCCGTTCTTACAGGCTGCATCAGCATCTAGCTCAGGTGGTCTCGCTGGTATGTTCTTACCATTCCTGCTGATTATCGTAATCATGTACTTCTTCATGATTCGTCCGCAGAACAAAAAACAGAAAGAAATGGAAAAAATGCTTTCAGCTCTTAAAAAGGGTGACAAAGTAGTAACAATTGGTGGTATCCATGGTGTTGTTTCTTCTGTAAAAGAAAACACAATTATTGTAAAAGTTGATGATGATTGCAAAATCGAATTCAACCGCAGTGCTATTTCTTCAGTAATCGATCCTGAAGCAGAAGCTAAGGCAAAAGCAGAAAAAGAAGCTAAGGAAGCTGCTATTGCTGAAAAAAAAGCTGCAAAAGAAGCTAAAAAAGCAAAAAAATCAAACGCAGAAGAAAAATCTTCTGAAGAATAATCAATCTGGAGACAAAACAAAATGAACAAACGAACACGTTTAGTGATTCTTCTTGCTGTTCTTGCTATCTGTTTTGTTTTCCTGTGGCCTTCAATCAGCTGGTATGCCAATACTCCAAAAGAAGTTCAGGCACTGGCTCTGGGATCTACAGAAAACATTAAAGATTACGCTACAGTTCAGGCAGCTGAAGATGTACGCAATTTCAAAGCTCTTGTAAACTCTACCCCTGATGCAGCTCTTCCTGCAGAATACTCATGGGTTTCTAAAGAAGCTGCAAAAGAATACAAACTGGCTGGAAAAAAAGCTCCATCGCCAATGACAGTAAAAGATGCAGTTAACGCTTTCGATACAGAAGCTGCATTTATGGACATTTTTCAGACACGTTATCGTGACAGCATTCTTAAAGCAAAGAAATGTTACGAAAATTCTGTAAAACTTGGTCTTGATCTTTCTGGTGGTATGAACATTATCGTTCGTGCTGATCTTGATGCTGCTCTTGAAAGCCAGGGTGATACAGTAGCTGCAGAAAATGCAGAAGCTTTCAAAAAGGAAGCTATGGCAAACGCACTTGAAAACCTTACAAGCCGTATTGACCGCTTCGGTCTTACATCTCCTGTTGTTCGCCAGCAGGGAGAAGACAGAATTTACATCGAAATTCCTGGTGCTGCACAGGCAGATTCAATCAATACTCTTATTATGGGTAAAGGTGTTCTGAACTTCCGTCTTACAGACATGGAAGCTACAACAGCATTCAATACTTACTACGCACAGCATCCTGCTACAACTTTCAATGCTGCAGGTGAATTGATGGATCCTTCTATCATTCCTGAAGACTGTGAAGTTATGGGTGAATACACAAAAGACGAATATGGTCTTGATGAAAGAACTGGATTTGTTGTTGTAAAGAAAGAAATCGCTCTGGACGGTCAGCATGTAAAATCAGCTGATGTTCGTAATGACGAATTCTCAAGCCAGCTTCAGGTATGTTTCACTCTGGATACAGAAGGAGCTGAAATTTTCGCAACATTCACTGGTGAACACGTTGGTGAATACCTGGCAATCGTAAGCGATAACAAAATCAAGTCAAATGCACGCATTCAGTCTGCAATTACAGGCGGTCAGGTTGCTCTGACAGGCGCTTTCAGCGTAGACGAAGCTAACAATATCAAGAAAGTTCTCCAGACAGCTTGGCTCAACGTACCACTTTCTGTTGAAAGCCAGCAGGTTATTGGTGCTTCTCTTGGTGACGAAGCTATTCATCAGGGTATTATGGCTATTCTTCTTGGTCTTGGCCTTATCCTTGTATTTATGCTCGTATTCTACAAGGCTTCAGGTATCAACGCTGTTGTAGCTCAGATTCTGAACCTTTACATCATGTTCGCAGTACTTTCTGCTTTCAACTATACTCTGACCCTTTCTTCAATCGCCGGTATGATCCTTACAATCGGTATGGCCGTTGATGCAAACGTAATCGTATTTGAACGCATTAAGGAAGAACTTTGCGCCGGAAAGAGCCGCAAAGCTGCAATCTCTGCAGGTTTCGACAACGCTTTCTGGGCAATTATGGACTCTAACATCACAACATTCATTGCTGCTATCTTCCTGTCACAGCTTGGAACCGGAGCAATCCAGGGATTCGCTGTTTCACTGGCAATTGGTGTTTGTTCTTCTGTATTTACAGCTCTCTTTGTTTCACGCCTTATTTTCGACTTCAGTTCGGATGTAATGAAAGCAAAGAAAGTTAGCATCGGCTGGAGGATTAAATAATGAAAAAGACACTTAATTTCAGTAAAGGCTTTGTTCCTTCAGTAATTATCAGCTGTGTACTGATAGTATTCGGTCTGGTTGGATTCTTTACAAAAGGAATCAACTTTGGTATCGACTTCAAACCTGGTCTTGTTGAAGAAGTTCGTGTTGCATCTCCAGCAGCTTCTCTTTCTTACAATGGTCCTGCAAAAGTTGCAGTAAACCTTGCAAAATCAGAAATGGAAGTTGTTGTTTCCGGTACTGGTGCTGAAAACGCAACTTACACTTATAATCTGAATGAATATTCAACAATGGGTGAACTTACTCAGGAAGTAAACAAGGTAGAAGGCGTAAAAATGACAGCTATGGATTCATCTGCCAATACATACGCTTCTTACTTGAATTCAGCAAGTACAAACGTACTTTCATCTTCACCAATCTATATTTACCCCGCAGGCGTTACAAACGCTTCAGCAGATGATGTTCGTAATGCTCTTTCAGCAGTAAGCGGAATCTCTGTAAAACAGCTTGGTTCAGGTGATGATCTCAGTTTCCAGATTCGTATGGGAATTGATGGAGATTCAACTCAGTCTGAACTTCAGAAAGTTGTTGAAGAAACTCTTTACAACAAATTCGGTAAAGACAATGTAGCTGTAATCAAAACTGACTTCATCGGTTCTTCATTCTCTAAATCAATTGCCGGAAAAGCAATCCTTATGCTGGTACTTACAGTAATTCTCATCTGGGCTTACGCTGCAATCCGTTTCCACTGGGACTTCGCTCTCGGTTCGGTAATCGCTCTGCTTCACGATACACTTATCATGATGACATTCATTATCTGGACTCAGATGGAATTCTCTACAACTGTTCTGGCTGCTGTTCTTACAATCATCGGTTACTCTATTAATGCCACAGTTGTTATTCTTGACCGCATCCGTTACAACCTGAAAATGATGGACAATGTAACTTCATTCAAAGATATTCTGAATCAGTCACTGAGCGACACTCTCGTTCGTTCTGTCCTGACTACAGTTACAACTTTGATTGCTGTTCTTGCTCTGTTCATCTTCACAACAGGAAGCATCAAGGACTTCTCTCTTGCTATGATCGTAGGTCTTATCAGCGGTATGTACTCTTCAATCTTTATTTCAAGTTCATTCATTATGGCTTGCCGTAAGAACTGGAAACCTGAATTCGGAGTTCATCACTCACTGGAAAAAGCTCAGAAAGCAGCAAAGGCTGACGCTGAATAATTGATTCAGCTTCCCCAAAGCTTTAAGAAAATCTCCCGTATTTCATGGGAGATTTTTTTTTGTTTTTAATGTAAATTATCAGTATGGAAATCATTAAGGCTGAGATTTTAGGATATTGTTTCGGAGTGCGGCATGCAGTGGAAAGAGCAGAACAGGCACTTGTTGAAAATACTGAAAGTCCCGTTTATTCTCTTGGTCCTTTAATTCATAACAAGACTACACTAAATCGGCTTACTAAAAGCGGAATGAAGACCGCAGAAAATATTTCTGAGATTCCTGAAGGTTCTGCAGTAATAATCCGTGCTCACGGAGTTCCGCCTCAGGTCATTTCAGAACTTGAAGAAAAAAAATGCCGCATAATTGATGCCACCTGTCCCCGTGTGAAGGCAAGTCAGAAAATTGCAGAAAAAAACAGGGATAACCTTATTGTTTTTACAGGGGATGCAGAACACGGGGAAGTAAAAGGCATTGCCGGTTACGGTGGCAAAAACTTTCACTTGATTCAGAACCTTCAGGATGCCGAAAATCTGGCAGATGAAAGTGATGATTTAAGATTTCAAAAAGGAGTCCTTTTCAGTCAGACCACTTTTTCGGAAAATGAGTTTGATAAAATAAAAAAAGTTCTGGGCGGGTGTTTTTCAAATCTTGAAGTATTGAATACAATCTGTCCTGCAACAAAAGAAAGGCAGGATTCTCTTCTGGAACTTTGTTCAAAGGTGGATGGAATAGTGGTTGTTGGAGGAAAGCAGAGTGCCAATACAATCAGACTTTTTCAGACAGCCCGGGAAAACTGTGCAAAGGCTGTTCATATTGAAAACGCTTCAGAGCTTCCTGAAGAATTTTTTGAACTTGATAAAATAGGAATTACAGCGGGTGCTTCTACACCTGATGAAATAATAAATGAAGTATGTGAGGTTTTGAATGTACGAAGTTCGCGTTGAAGCAGATTTTGCTGCTGCTCATTTTTTGAGAGATTATCATGGTAAATGTGAAAACCTTCACGGACATAATTATAAGGTTTATGCACATGTTTCTGGAAACAAACTTAATGAAGGTGGTATGCTTCTGGATTTTACATTCCTTAAAACTGCTCTCCGTGATGTTTGTAAGGAGCTTGACCATACAAATCTGAATGATAATCCTGTTTTTGACCAGAACCCTAGTGCTGAACGGATTGCAGAATATATTTATAACAGAATCCTTGCCAGGCTTCGGGAAAATTATAATCTGGATCTTTCCATCAATTCACCTGACGGAGTAAAACTTTGTGCGGTAGATGTTTTTGAAACTGAAACAAGCCGTGCAAGATATACAATTTAAGATTATTTGATTATATTTAAATTACAGGTTTTATTAATAAAAACCGGGAGAAACATATGGCAGAAAATTGCGATCATAACTGTGGCGGATGTTCAAAATCTTGTGAAAACCGCGATCTTAGAGCTAACCTTCGTGAAGGTTCAAGCGTAAAAAAAGTAATTGGTATTGTTTCAGGTAAAGGTGGGGTTGGAAAATCCCTTGTAACAAGCCTTTTGGCCTGTAAAGTAAATAAAGACGGTTTCCGTTCAGCAATTCTTGATGCTGATATTACAGGACCTTCAATTCCTGAATGTTTTGGGGTAGGCGACCAGCGTGCAACTGCAAAAGAAAACGAAGACTGTCTTCTTCCTGTAACAACAGATTCGGGAATTCAGCTTATGAGTATGAACTTTCTTCTTCAGAACGAAAGTGACCCTGTTATCTGGCGCGGCCCTGTAATTGGAGGCGCCGTAAAACAGTTCTGGACTGATGTTGAATGGAAAGATGTGGATTTCATGTTTGTAGATATGCCTCCGGGAACAGGGGATGTTCCTCTTACTGTTTTCCAGAGCCTTCCTGTTGACGGAATTATTGTAGTTTCAAGCCCTCAGCAGCTGGTTCGTGTAATTGTTGAAAAAGCTGTAAAAATGGCAAATATGATGAACATTCCTATTCTTGGTATTGTTGAAAACATGAGTTATGTAAAATGTCCTGACTGTGGAAAAGAAATTACAGTATTTGGAAAAAGCAATATTCAGGCAATAGCTGACAGTTATGGAATTCCTGTTCTTGCACGCATTCCTATGGAAGAATCAACATCAGCTGCAATTGATGCCGGTGACGTTGAAGGCGTAGATTGCCCATATATCGAAGAAGCTGCAAAAAAAGTAGAAAGTTTACTGAAATAAAAAGATTATGTACGGATTTGTAAAAACTGCCTGCTGCAGTCCGAAAGTGACTGTGGCAAACCCTGAAAAAAATAAAGAAGAAATTCTTAAAGCGGTAAAAGAAGCCTCTGAAAAGGGCGCCCGTCTTATTGTTTGTCCTGAGCTTTGTGTTACAGGCTACACCTGCGGAGATCTTTTTCTTCAGAAAAGTCTTCAGAAAGCCGCTCTTAAAGCTCTGGAAGATCTTGCAGAAGAAACTTCATCTTTGAATTCTCTTTTTTTTGTTGGGCTTCCTGTTTCCCAGAATGACGGCCTTTATAACTGTGCCGCAGTTCTGTTCAAAGGGGAAGTTCTGGCACTTATTCCAAAATCCTACATGCCAAATTATTCAGAGTTTTATGAACGCCGGCAGTTTACGCCTTTCAGAGGCGACACCCGCGTTGTTCACCTGTCTCCAGCTCTTAAGAATATCCCGATGGGAACAAATATTCTCATTTCTGATGAAGAAAACCCGGAATTTACTGTTGCTTCCGAAATTTGTGAAGATTTATGGGTTCCGCTTCCGCCAAGTGTGAATCATACACTTGCCGGTGCAACAATTATTGCAAATCTTTCAGCCGGAAATGAGATTATCGGAAAAGCTGATTACCGCAAAAACCTTGTAAAAAGCCGTTCTGCTTCCAGTATCTGTGCTTACCTTTATGCAAATGCAGGTAACGGGGAATCGAGTCAGGATATGGTGTTTGCAGGTCATAATCTTATTTCTGAAAACGGAAGCCTTCTTTCGGAATCTGGCCTGTTTTCAAGTGATACGATTTATGCTGATATTGATATAGAACGCCTTTGTCAGGAACGCCGTCATACAACCACTTTTGCAGACTGCGCTTCAAAAGTTGATTCGGCAAAATATCTGAACCTGAAAATTAATCTTCTTGGAAATGAAAAGAAATCTGATTTTGAAAAGAATTTCAGTCGTTTTGTAGATTCACATCCTTTTGTTCCTTCGGATAAACTTAAGCGCTCAGAGCGCTGCGCCAGTGTCATTCAGCTTCAGGCAGAAGGGCTTGCAAAGCGTCTCCGTCATATAAACTGTAAAAGTGCCGTTATAGGCCTTTCAGGAGGGCTGGACTCCACTCTGGCTCTTTTAGTGACTGCAAAAGCCTTTGATTTATGCGGAACACCAAGAAACTGTATTCATGCCATTACAATGCCTTGTTTCGGTACTACTGACCGCACTTATAATAATGCCTGTAGCCTTGCAAAATCGGTTGGGGCAGAATTAATGGAAGTGCGCATTGCGGAATCTGTCCGTTCCCATATGAAAGATATCGGGCAGGATGAAAATGTTCATGACGTAACATATGAAAACTGTCAGGCCCGCGAAAGAACTCAGGTTCTTATGGATTATGCTAATAAAACAAACGGCATTGTAATAGGAACAGGAGACCTTTCTGAACTTGCCCTTGGCTGGTGTACCTATAACGGCGATCATATGAGCATGTACGGGGTAAATTCTTCTATTCCGAAGACTCTTGTACGATACCTTGTTGAATGGTTTAGTAATGAGGCTGAAAACAGGGGAAATACAGGCGAATCTGAGGTTCTCCGTGACATTCTGGATACTCCTGTTAGTCCTGAACTTCTGCCTCCTGAAAACGGCAAAATCAGCCAGAAAACAGAAGATCTGGTCGGTCCTTATGAACTTCATGATTTTTACCTTTATTATCTTCTCAGATTCGGCTTTTCGGCTGAAAAAATCCTCTTTTTAGCTGAACATGCGGAAGACCTTAAGAAATATGATACGGAAACAAAGAAAAAATGGCTTTTGAAGTTCTATAAGCGCTTTTTCAGCCAGCAGTTTAAGCGTTCCTGCATGCCTGACGGAGCAAAAGTGGGTACGGTAAACCTTTCTCCTCGCGGTGACTGGCGCATGCCCAGCGATGCCGACTGTGCAGTATGGCTTTCAGATTAATTTTTTTTATTTTTCCAGTTTTTATTGACTAAATCGCACATATATTCTATTTTTCATTTATAAAATAAAAAATGAAGGTTACTGATGGTGACCTTCATTTTTTTTACTGTTTCGTATAGAAACAGGTTATTTTTCTTATAAAGGGGTACACTTGAGTGAAAGGATGTCAGGTTACCATTGATCACGTATCAAAGAAATTCGGCGATTTCGTCGCTTTGAACGATGTCAATTTTACAATTAATCCCGGTGAGTTTTTCTCTCTGCTGGGACCTTCAGGATGCGGCAAAACAACTTTGCTCCGCATGATCGCTGGTTTTGAATTTCCGGATGACGGGGTAATTCTTTTTGACGATAAGAACGTAGTTCCTTTTGCTCCAAATGAAAGACAGTCTAATACTGTTTTCCAGACTTATGCACTTTTCCCACATATGTCTGTTTACGAAAATGTTGCATTCCCTCTGCGCTTAAAGAAACTCCCAAAAGACGAAATTGATGCAAAAGTACGTGAATATGTTCACCTGGTTCAGCTTGACCAGCACATTAACAAAAAGCCTAATCAGCTTTCTGGTGGTCAGAAACAGCGTGTAGCTATTGCCCGTGCCCTGATTAATGAACCTTCAGTACTTCTTCTGGATGAACCTCTTTCTGCCCTGGACGCAAAACTTCGTTCAAGTCTTCTTATTGACCTGGACAACCTCCATGACAAAATCGGTATTACATTTATCTATGTTACTCACGACCAGAGCGAAGCTCTTGCAGTTTCAGACCGCATTGCAGTTATGAACAAAGGTAATGTTCTTCAGATTGGTACACCTTTTGAAATTTATGAAAGCCCTGCAACTCAGTTTGTTGCTGAATTCATCGGTGAAACAAACCTGTTTGAAGCAACTGTTGCTGAATGTACACCTTGTAAAGATGCAAAAGGAAATGATGAGTACATGGTAACTTGTTCAGTTCCTGCTCTTGGAAAACAGGCACCCCTTCCAACTGACTCTGCAGAAGTTGCAGCAGGTGACAAATATATGATGGTTACTGACTATGAAGAAACAAAACCTGGTCAGAAAGTAGCTTTCACAATCCGTCCTGAAAAAATCCGCATCACAACTGATGTGCCTGATGTTCACGGACGCAAAGATATCAATGTTTTCAAAGGTGTTGTACAGGAACCTGTTTATACAGGATACCAGACAAAGTTCTATATCAGACTGGAAAACGGCGCAATGCTCAAAGTTTTCCAGCAGCACAAGAACTTTATGGATGACGGTCCTTCTATCGAATGGAAGGATGAAGTATACGTGTCCTGGTCTGCAGAAGACGGATACATCGTAGAAGATATCGAGAAATAGCGATGAAAGAAAAATCTGAAAAAATCCAAAAATATAAGAAACCAAACCCGGGGCCTTTTTATGGATGGCCTATGGGTGTATGGTTCTGTGTATTCTTTGTAGTTCCTCTTGTAATCATCGTTGCATATTCATTTATGACCCGCGATGTTTATGGTGGGGTGCAGCCAAAGTTTACTCTTAAAGCTTACAGCCAGATGTTCTCTGCAGCATACGGAATGATTTTCCTCCGTACTTTGTGGATTACCTGTGTTTCAACTGCAATTACAATCCTTATTGCACTTCCTTGCGGTTACGCTATGGCAAGAAGCCGTCACCAGACAGTTCTTCTTATCCTTGTAATCATTCCGTTCCTTACAAACTCACTTATCCGTATTTTTGCATGGATGACAATTCTTGGAGATAACGGGCTTCTGAATGATATTTTCCGTTTCTTCTTTAACTTGTTCCACGGATTTTCAAAAGACGCAGTGTATACAACTCACAAGTTTATGTTTACAAAAGAAGCCATCATTCTTGTAAGCATTTACATGTATCTTCCTTATGCCATTCTGCCTATTTTCACAGCAGTTGACCGTTTTGATTTTTCCCTTCTGGAAGCTGCCCGTGACCTTGGTGCTACAAAAGCTCAGTCTATGCTGAAGGTTTTGATTCCTGGCGTAAAAAGCGGTATTATCAGTGCTCTGATTTTCACTTTCATACCAATCTTTGGTAACTATACTGTTCCTCAGATGGTTGGTGGTAAAGATTCTTACATGCTTGGAAATATTATTGTTGACCAGGTTCAGAAAGTACGTAACTGGCCTCTGGCTTCGGCATTCAGTATGGTAATTACAATTGTTTCTATGGGAGCAATCCTCTGGATGCTTTCTTCAAGCAAGAAAGATGATCAGCTGAATAAAAAGAATAATGTTGCAGAAGAAACTCCTACAGCTTCAGTTCCACTGGGAGGTGCACAGTAATGTATAATCCATTCAAACAGTTCTCTGAAAAACGCAAATCATCAGAAAATGCACGCCATGCAAAACGCCAGTGGAAAAAACATAACCGCAGATTCAGTTTTTCAAATTTTGTACTTGCATTTGCTATTGTATTCCTGTTTGTTCCTCTCTTCGTAATCATTTTCTATTCGTTCAACGAATCAAAGGATACAAACTTTACCAGATTCAGTTTTATCTGGTATGAAAAACTGATTTTTGACTCAAAACCTTTGTGGCAGTCTCTGTTCAATTCCCTGGTCGTTGCAGTTACATCTTCACTCGTTGCAACAATCATCGGAACCCTTGCTGCAATCGGTATCAAATGGTATCAGTTCAAAGGGCACAATTTTATTCAGGCAATCAGTTTTTTGCCAATGGTTCTTCCGGAAGTTATTATGGGTGTTTCCATGCTGATTTTCTTCAGTGCCATTAAAATGAGTCTTGGTCTTGTAACAATCTTTATTGCACATACAACATTCTGTCTGCCCTTCGTTTATCTTATGGTCAGTGCCCGCGTTGATGAATTTGATTATTCTATTATTGAAGCAAGCCATGACCTTGGAGCAAATGAAAAACAGACTCTGTTCAAGGTAATTATTCCTGCAATCATGCCTGGGGTAATTTCCGGTTTTATGATGAGCATTACTATGTCTCTGGAAGATTATGTTATTACAGCCCTTGTTTCGGGTCCTGGAAGTACAACTCTTCCTTTGTATGTTTACAGTATGATCCGTTTTGGCGTAAGTCCTGTAATCAATGCTCTCAGCTTTGTGCTGATTCTCATTATCTGTGCATTTACAATTATCCTGCGCAAAAGCCTTAAAACTTTCGCTGCAAGTAAATAATAAATTTAAGGATTAAAAAACAATGAAAAAAATTATTTTCGCTCTCGCAGTTTTAGCTGTTTCTCTTGGTCTCATTTCCTGCGG
Source organism: Treponema sp. (assembly GCA_018385395.1). Taxonomy (GTDB): domain Bacteria; phylum Spirochaetota; class Spirochaetia; order Treponematales; family Treponemataceae; genus Treponema_D. Next base: position 19,704 of record JAHBAD010000161.1, on the reverse strand, counting down.
TGGAGATGACAATACTCTTTATCTTTACAACTGGACTTATTACACTCCAGATGAAGTTCTTCATGACTTTGAAAAAGAATTCAACTGTACTGTAAAAGTTGACAGCTACGCATCAAATGAAGAAATGTATGCAAAACTCCGTGCAGGTGCAAAAGGTTATGATATCGTAGTACCTTCTCAGGATTATGTTTCAATCATGATTGCACAGGGAATGCTTCAGAAGCTTGATCAGTCAAAAATGACAAATAAAGTAAACCTGAATCCCAAATGTATTAAAAAAATGACTTTCGATCCAAATCTGGAATATTGTCTGCCATACTACTTTGGTGCTGCTGGGGTTTCTGTAAACAAGACAAAAATTCCTTCGGGTGATTATGAACGTTCATGGAATATTTTTGCTGATTCACAGTTCAAAGGTCATGCAACAATGATGGACGATATGCGTGAAGTTATTGGTGATGCACTTGCAACTCAGGGAAACAGTGTAAACTCTCTTGATGATGCAGAACTTAAAGCAGCAAGCGAACTGGTTTTAAAATCATGGAAGCCAAACCTTGTAAAATTCGATGCAGAAAGCTTTGGTAAATCTTTTGCTTCCGGTGACTTCTGGCTTTGTCAGGGATATGCTGAAGTAATTTTTGGTGAAGTTCCTGAAGATAAATGGGATGAAACAATTGATTTCTTTATTCCACAGGATGGTGGTCCTGCATATCTTGACAGTCTTTGTATTCTTAAAGGCGCAAAACATGTAGAACTTGCAAATGAATTCATCAACTATATCCATAGACCTGAAGTTTATGCAAAATTCCTTGATGCATTCCATTTTCCTTGTTTCGTAAATCTCCCTGCTGCTGAATATGTTACAACAACTCCAATGTATGAAGCTTCAATGATGGACAACTGTGAACTTAAAAATGACCTTGGTGAAGGCCTTGATAAGTATAATTCCCTCTGGCAGGATATCCGCTTCGGCGATTAATAAAAAAGAAGGGGCTGTCCAATAAGTTTGCATTACGGTGGTTGAGTTTATCGAAAACACCACATTTATTGTAGCAGTCATTTCGACGAGCTCAATGAGCACTACACTCATTACTTTTGGGACAGCCCCCCTGAAATTTTTTCTTTCTTTTTTCCTAAAACAGCAAAAAAAATCCATATTATATGTATGACAAAAGAAGAATACAGTGCAGATGATGTGGATTACGAAAATGATCTTGTGGCAGGAACCGCTTTCAAAAATTTCGGAATAAAATATCTTTTCCCATGGCAGAGAATGGTCATTGCCAATATTCTTGAAGCCTTTGATATCCGCGTGGAACTTCCTGAATCAGTAAAACAGGAAATTAAACAGGATCCTTTTGAAAACGAAGATTCATTTCTTAAGGGAAAACAGATTGTTCTTCTTCCAACAGGAGCCGGAAAATCTCTCTGCTTTCTTGTTCCCGCAGTTGTGCTTCCCGGAATTACTCTTGTTATTTATCCGCTTTTAGCTCTTATGACCGACCAGCACCGCCGCATGACAGAAGGTTCACTTCAGGCTGTAATGTTTCGCGGCGGTCAGAGCGAAGAAGAGCGGAATGAAAGTTTTGAAAAGCTGAAGTCAGGACAGGCAAAAGTCATAATTGCTAATCCTGAAGTACTTCAAAGTAAGGATCTTCTGGATAAAATAAAGGCTCTGGGAATAAGTCATGTTGCTATTGATGAAGCACATTGTGTAAGTGAATGGGGTGACAGTTTTCGTCCTTCTTACCTTAAGCTTGGTGAAATCCTTTCTGATTTGAATCCTCCTGTAATAACCGCTTTCACGGCGACAGCCTCTCCATCGGTTTTATCCAGAATTTCTGAAATTCTTTTTGGAGGAGAAGCGCATGTTGTAAGAAGTGAATCTGACAGGCCTAATATTCATTATTTTGTAAAACGGGCAGCGGCAAAAAAAAAAGAAGCTCTTTTTTTAACCCAAAAAGAAGAAAGACCTTTAATCATATTCTGCGGAACCCGGAACAGAACGGAAGAAATGAGCCGTGAACTGAATGCATGTTTCGGACAGGATTTTTCAAGATTTTATCATGCCGGCCTTGATAAAAGTGAAAAAGAAAAAATTGAAAAATGGTTTTTCGATTCAGAAGACGGGGTTTTATGTGCAACTTGTGCCTATGGTATGGGAGTCGATAAGAAGAATATTCATACTGTTGTTCATCTTGACCCGCCGCAGACAGCAGAAGCCTACATTCAGGAAGCAGGAAGAGGCGGACGGGATGGAAGTGTTGCAAAGGCAATACTTCTTTGGAGCCCGGAAGATTCATTGAAAACATCCTCTTTCCCGGAAGGAAGTCGCGAAGCCGCACTTCGTCAGTTCGCAGAAACAAAAGACTGCCGCCGCCAGGTTCTTCTGGATGCCCTTGGGGCTGAAAAAGCTTCCTGTGCCGGCTGCGATTTATGCAATGAACGTGAAGCATTAAAACGGGGTGAAAAAATAAAACCTTACAAAGCAGATTATGACATTGCATTCCGTCTTGTAAAACATGGAAAACATTTTTATACGCAAGAGCTGCTTGAAGAGGAACTTTTTACAAAATTAAATAATATTTCTATAAATAAACTTGGAAAGAAAATCTGGACTCATGCTGACGTTCAGGAAGTGGTTCAGGATCTTGAAATCGGAGGTAAAATAAAAAAAGATAAGTTTTTATGGAAAAACTGTTATTCTGCTGTTTCTTCCTCTGCTGAATCTGTTTCTCCGCCTTCAGCATCCTCGTTTTCCTGAACAGGGGCTGCTTTTAAGGGGTTTTCACTTTTCAGGCGAGGCGGTTTCTTTGAGTAATTTGCAATGAACCCTGCAATCATAATAACAAGAAAAAAAGCGATAAGTGTTGCAATTACGCGCCAGTCTTTGAGTACGCCAAAAACAAGCGGAAAGAAACTTTTAATATCATTCATATTTTTTTTATCGGTAAAACGAACAATGTACTTCAAATATATTTTGTAGAAAATACCGTTACCAAAAAAAGTCTTTCTGATATAATACGAATCATGATTGGAATTGTTGATTACAACGCTGGAAACATTACAAGCGTTGAACGTGCATTAAAAAGTCTTGGAATTGAATACATTCGTTCAAGAAATCCATCTGACCTTAAAGATTGTGAAAAACTGATTTTTCCAGGAGTTGGTGATGCCGCCTACGCTATGAACCAGCTGAAAGAAACAGGTTTTGATGTATTTTTGAAAAAATGGGCCTTGGATGGAAAGCCTCTTATGGGAATCTGTCTTGGAAGTCAGATTATTTTTGATTATTCCGAAGAAGGGGATACACCTTGTCTTGGTCTCATAAAAGGAAAAATCCGTCATTTTGATAATCTCTTTTCTGATGAAGAAAAGAAAGTGAATAAAATTCCTCATATGGGATGGAATAACCTTACTGGTAAAAACGGTGGAAGTTATATTTTGGATACTGTTCCTGAATCTTCTGATTTTTATTTTGTTCATTCTTACGTAATTTGTCCTGAAGATGATTCTGTAATCAAAGCCTATGCAGATTACGGTGTGCAGGTTCCTGCTGTTGTTCAGTACGGAAAAATTGTGGCATGTCAGTTCCATCCTGAAAAATCAGGCGAACCTGGACTCCAGATTCTTAAAAATTTTTGTGGAGGGGAGTCATGTTAAAAAAGAGAGTTATTGTCTGTCTTGATGTAAAGGACGGACGTACAACAAAAGGTGTAAAATTTCAGAATAACGTTGATATCGGCGACCCTGTAGAAATGGCTGCAGAATATTACCGCCAGGGAGTTGATGAACTGGTATTTTACGATATCATTGCTTCTGCCCGTGGTCGAGGACCTATTCTCGATCTTATTTCAAAAGTTGCTTCTCAGGTTTTCATTCCCTTCTGTGTAGGTGGGGGAATCAATACAATTGAGGACATCAGGGATACAATTCTTGCAGGGGCAGAAAAAGTTTCTTTGAACAGTCCTGCTGTAAAAAATCCTCAGCTTATTACAGAAGGGGCAAGAATTTTTGGAAACCAGTGTATTGTTCTTGGTATGGATGTAAGAAAAGATCCTTCAAAGCCAAGCGGATATGGAACAACCATTCACGGTGGACGTGTAGATACAGGTCTTGATGCTCTTGAATGGGCAAAAAAAGGCGTTGAACTTGGAGCCGGTGAAATTGTTCTGAACTCAATGGATGCAGACGGTATGAGAACAGGTTATGACATTGAACTTACAAGAATGATTGCTGAAAATGTTCCTGTTCCTGTTATTGCTTCAGGAGGAGGAGGTACACCTCAGCACCTGGCTCATGTTCTTAAAGAAGGAAAAGCTGATGCAGCTCTTATTGCTTCCATGGTTCACTCAATGGGGTATACTGTTGGTGGAATTAAAGATGATCTTCGTAAAAGCGGAGTAGCTGTCAGATAATTTACAATTATCAGTTTCCATTTTACAATATAAAAATCATTATTCTTAGGAGAATTTTATGTTTGCTTTAATCGTTGGAATTATTTTTATTGCTTTTACAGTATTTGCAGTTCTTCCTGCCTGTCCGCTTAACTGGGGTGCAGATGTAATCAATTTCCTTAAAGGAAGTCTTCCTGTTCTTGCAGCTTTTATCGGTCTTGTTTGTCTTTTTATTGGTGCAGCAGACATTAAAGACAAGCGTGAAGCAAAGAAAGAAGAACTTTCTGAAAAAGCAGAAGCACAGAAAACAGCTTCTGAGTGATTGACATAAACCATAAAAAAATTATATATTTTATTACCCCGTATTAATTTGCGAATGCTCATCGCAGATTAAGCGACAAAGAATCAGATGCAAAGGTTCGGAGTTGCAAAAACAATTTACCAATTAATTTATAGGGATAAAGGTATATCATGAAAACCATTTTCGTTAAAGAATACGAACAGGCTCGCAAATGGTATGTTATCGACGCAGCCGGAAAACCAATGGGACGCGTAGCAGCTAAAGTTGCTGCCATCGTTCGCGGAAAAGACAAAGTAACATTCGCTAAAAACCAGAACTGTGGTGATTTTGTTGTAGTTATCAATGCTGACAAAGTTGCTGTTACTGGCGGTAAAGAAACAAAGAAAATTTACTACCACCACACAGGTTTCGTTGGCGGACTCCGCTCACAGACATTTGAAAAACTGAATGAAAAACACCCTGGTGATCCACTTAAACTGGCTATCGCCGGTATGCTTCCACACGGACGTCTTGGACGCGCTATGATGGACAACGTAAAGATTTACGCTGGCGCTGATCATCCACATGCAGCACAGAATCCACAGCCACTGGAAGTGTAATTAGGAGTTTGTTATGGTAAAAAATATTGCAATCGGTACAGGTAGAAGAAAGACAGCTGTAGCTCGCGTATTCCTCCGCGAAGGTTCAGGAAAAATCGTTGTAAACGGTAAAGACGTAAAAGAATACTTCTCTGATGAACAGGTACAGGTTCTTCGTCAGCCACTTCAGGCAACAGCTTCTGAAAACAAATATGACATCCTCATCAACGTATGTGGTGGTGGTATGAACGGACAGGCAGCTGCTTGTCTGCACGGTATTTCACGTGCCCTCACACAGTACGATCCAGATGCACGTACAGCTCTTAAAGCTAACGGATATCTTACTCGTGACTCTCGTATGGTTGAACGTAAGAAGTACGGACAGAAAGGTGCTCGTCGCCGCTTCCAGTTCTCAAAACGTTAGTTTTTGGACTTCCTTTTATGCAGTTTCGGCTGCATAAAATACAATCCGCGTTGTTCTGTTTACAGACGATGCGGATTTTTTTTTGTATATTTAATTTATGGAAATCTTGTCCAGAGAAGTAACAGCTTCAGGTCTTTACAAAATCTCATCCACAGACGGTTCTTTCTTTATCCGCCTTGAGTATCTTGTCTCTTTATCCAAAGAAGATTTCCTTATGAACGATTCCTTTGACGAAACGCAAAGCCAGGAAATACTTGATGCTGGTCTTGTTACGGCTTGTGAATGTAAAGCGGTTGATTATCTTTCGCGGAGCGAACAGTCACGAACAGGTCTTTTGAAAAAACTTCAAGATAAAGGTTATGAGCGGGAGTACATTATCCGTGCCCTGGACTACCTTGAATCTGTTAATTATCTTTCTGATGAACGTTACTGCAGATCCTGGCTTAACACCAGGAAGATAAACCACGCAGAAGGGCGTGGAAGACTTCTTTCAGAACTTTTAGGACGGGGTATTTCTAAAGAGATTTCAAATAAGGCACTTGATGAATTTTTTTCCGAAAATGATGAAAATGAGATTGCTATCCGCTGTTATTCAAAACTTTTGAGAAAAGGAAAAACCGGTGAAAAACTGATTGCTTCAATGATTCAGCAGGGCTTTTCTTATAAGATAACCCATCTTTTAATTAAAAATAATGGAACTTTACCCGAAGACTGAATCAAAATGAATCAAAATGATTCGAGTTTTTTTTCTTCGAGAGAAAGTTCAATTACTGTTCCCGACGGAACATTTGGTTTTATGGTAAAGTTTGCCCCAATCTGGTCTGCCCGGTACTGCATGGATTTCATTCCGATTCCGTCCTTCTTTTGGGAAGAAGGGGAAAGTCCTTTTCCGTTATCAATTATTTTAACAAAAACATTTTTATGTGAAGTATAAATCTGAACTTTTACTTCTGTAGCTTTTGCATGTTTGAGAACATTCTGTAATGCTTCCTGAATAATCCGGAAAATATTGATTGCTTGTGGACGGGTAAATATTTTGTCCTCCGGAAGATTCCATTCGTAGGTACAAGGATATTTCGCCTGATTCTGGAATGTGTTGCACAGGTTACTCAAACTGTCTTTCATACCAAGGGAATCAAGTTCTACAGGGAAAGAGTTATGAGCATACTGTCGGGTTGTCTGCAGAGTTTCTGTAATCAGTTCCGTAAGCTCAACCATTTGTTCCCGGTTTATTGGCTTTTCAGAGGTTGAATAACAGCGGCATAACATTGCAAGTCCTGCAAGGCGCTGGCATATATCATCATGGAGATCTGTACTGAATCTATGTCTTTCCATTTCTGAAATTTTTAAGACTTCTGCTTCTACTTCAATTCGTCTGTTATTTTCTTCTATAAGTTCTCGGGTACGTTTTTCAACTGCTTTTTCAAGTTGTTTGGAATATTTCTGCTTCTGAGCATTTGTCTGAAGACGGAAAATAGTCTGGGCAATATTTGTAGAAATTGAACAGATGTACGGATGAATAATCTGCGGTCCGTCATAAATAAGGCAGCCGATAACGCCGTTTGAAGTCCTGAGGAGTTTTACGATAATAGTTGGGCCAGATGACTCAGAAATGTTTTTAATGAAGTTTACCAGAGTGTCAGTTTTTATTTTTCCGTAGCGGGTCACACGTTCACCGTTTTTTCTCAAGAATAGTTCATGTGCTTTTAGAGTGTTTCTGGAAACAGGTGTTTCTTCATAAAATTGATTTGGGAACGAGTAAAGTGCAAAGTCATTGATTCCAAGAATGGCAAGGTTAGTATCCAGAGTGTACATGAGTCCGTCTTCCTGGTTGCAGGAGTTCAGCTGCTGTGCAAAGTGACTCATTTGACGCAGAAAATGTTCTGACTGGAAGAATTTTCGCTGGATGTTTGTAAGTTGCTTAACTGAATATGTTTTCGATTTTTCAGTTTTTCTTTTACATCCGCATGATTCACGTAAAATAAGTTTTGATTCAATATAACTCATGGGGTCTGTTTCTTTTCCTGCCAGGTGATCAAGCATAATATCCACCGCTTTTTCACCCATTTCACGTAAAGGCTGCCGTACGGTTGTAAAAGCCGGAATTTCAATTTCGGATTGAGGAATATCATCAAAGCCTGTAACAGCACAGTGACTCCAGGGGTGTTTTGTGGTTTGAGATTTCAAGAATTTATTTACACCAAGAGCCATATTGTCGTTGGCGCAAACGATAACGTCTGCCGGTTTGTTTTTATGGGAATCAACATATGCAGAAAGCCGCTGCCGGGCGATTGCTTCTGAAAAATCTCCTGAAATACATTCGTATGTGAGATCAGGGTCTTTTTTCATGTGTTTTAGAATGATATTTTCAAAGATTTCTTTTCTTTCCTTAGAATCTACGTGTTCCTCAATTCCGGAAATATAAAGGAATTTTTTATAATTGTGATGAGTAATAAGATGCTTTGTAAGCTTCTCCATAGCGTTTTTTGACCGGATTGCAAGAGACGGAAGGCCGTCAATCTGCTGACCTACAGAAATTATTGGAATATCAGGCCAGAGATTTTTTATGGATTCTGCACTTTGAAGGGTAAGACTTTCAGAAAAAACAGAGGTAAGGAGAATAATTCCGTCAACATCAAAGAAATTGTATTCAGGAAGTTTTGTTATGAGTGTGTTTTCATAAATCATTGCATTTTCATGCTGAAGACAAACAATTTCGACATTCAGTTCTTTTGCACGTTTTTTTATGCCGGCGAAAACAGATGTCTGGTATTCCTCATCAAGGATATTTAATACCAGTGCAAGTTTGATTTTTTCTTTCAATTTTTTTCACTCTTAGGGGAAATTTCTTATAAAATTTTAAAATATTATATCACCAAATAATTTTTTATGTTATTATAAAAACATGCCTATTACAGTATTAATCATCGATGATCATCCGCTTTTCTCACGCGGGCTTGCACAGCTTATAGAAACCCAGAAAGAATATAAAGTAGTGGCAATGGCTCAGAATCGTAATGAAGCTCTGGATACTATTCAGAAATATACACCTAATCTTGCCATTGTTGATCTGAATCTTGGTCAGGAAGATGGGCTTGATCTCATTAAAGATATCCTGATTTATTCTCCAAGGACTACAGTACTTGTACTTTCTATGCATGATGAACGTTATTATGCTGAACGTGCTCTTAAGGCAGGCGCAAAGGGGTACATAATGAAAGCAGAAGCCGAAACTTCGGTAATCAATGCTATTCGTACCGTTGTGGATGGTAAAATCTATCTTAGTGATAAAGAAAAAGCAAGAATAGAGGATTTTAATTCAGGAAAAGAAATGGAAGTTGAAGATACACTTTCTTCTGTTTCCAATCTTTCTGACCGCCAGCTTCAGATCTTCTCGCTTATTGGAAAAGGTCTTGGAACTGTTGAAATTGCTTCGAAACTTAATCTTTCAATTAAAACAATTGATACTCATAAAGAAAATATCAAAGTGAAACTTCATTGTGCATCATCTGCCGAACTCCGTCAGATGGCTATTGAATGGACACGCAATAATTAATTTATTAATCGAAGCTTGTAATTAGTCTAAAATTGTAATTTCTACCCGCCGGTTCTTCATTCTGCCTTCTTCTGTGGCGTTTGATGCAATCGGTTCGTTTGAACCTTTCCCTAAAGTAAATATATGATTTCTGTCTCTTACTTTTAATCCTTTCAGATAATTTGCAACAGCATCTGCCCGTTCTTCTGAAAGCTGCTTTCTTGCTCTTGCTGTCCCGCGTTCAGCACAATGTCCTGTAACAAGAAGATCGTTATTGAATTGTGTCAGAATTGAGGCGATTTTATTAAGTTTTTCTTTTTCGGAAGCCATAAGTTTTGCGGAATCAGGCTCAAACTGGATATTTTCGATGCTGATTGTAAGGCCTTTTTCGCTCTTTTTTACGGATACATCTTCAATTGCCAGATTACTTACTGTTTCTTCAATAAGTTTTAAGTTTGCTTCGGTATTAACACTTTTGAATTCAGTAACCTCGGCTCCGGATCTTCCCCGGAATGTGAAAATATCGCCTGCGTAGGTTTCGATTATGATTTTAAAATCCTCGTTGTAATGGTCGATTATGCCTTTTTCGTTGTCCCAGTAAATAATTTCAGATGAATTGCCCATTGTTGAGCAGGGCATGTTCAGGTTTTCGATATATGGGGAAGGACTTTCATAATAAAAAGTGTAATTCACGCTTATGACATTAAGAATTTTTCCGCTTTCAGTTTCTTCGTCTCTGAGATACCGGTATTTTGCAGTAAACGGGATTTTATATGGTTTTTCGATTCCGAATGTGTTACGTAAATCTTCTGCTTCATGGCCTTCTGCGCTCCAGCTTTCATCGATATTAACCGGGTAATCTGGAAAAACCGGCACATTTCTTACGGTGGGCATGAAATAGTCATCATCAATTTCCATTTCTCCGTTAGTGTGACGGTAGAAGTTGCTTTCGAAATCTTCTCCCCATTGGATATTCTGGTACATGGATTCGGATTCTTCAGAAGTCATATAGGTTGCATGGATTACTGCTGTTCCATCATCCAGCACATCCTTAATCTGACTTGAAATGCGGTTCACAATCACGGCTTTATGGTTGAATTTTCCGTTCATCAGGACTTCTTCATTTACTGTTGAAACGTAGCTTGCTGAATCTCCTTTATTGTGTTTGAAGCGGAATAAAACACCTTCAGAAAAAGCCCCTGCTGCTGTAAGGCTTAAAATTAAAATGGCCCCGATTTTTTTCGAAATTTTTGTCATAAAATCCTCTTGTATTTTTTATCGGCAGAAATTCGGTATAATTTCTCTTATGATTGAATTTTTAACAAGTCACAGGTTTATAAGTTACGTCCTTTCAGGTCTTGTATTGTTTTCTTCGGGATGGCTTCTGGGGAAAATATCCTCTTTTTCAAAAATAAGGAAAGTACGAAAAGATGCAGTTACCAGGTCCCGTGCGGTAATTGGGGGTCAGGTTGCAGAGCAGGTGTCCCCATTTCTTCCTGAATTTCCCGGGAATCCCGGAGACTGCCGTTTTGTAGGGAAACCTGTTGACTTTATTGTTTTTTCCGGTATGACAGAAAATAATTCTGTTGATGAAATTCTTTTTGTAGAGGTAAAAACTGGTAATTCCGCTCTTTCTGAGCGGGAAAAACAGGTTCGTGACTGCGTTATGAAAGGTCGGGTAAGGTATGCTGAATATCGCATATAAAACGATTTATTCTACTATATAACTTTTTTTTAAATTTATATTGACGATTTTTACTTTTTTTTAGTATTTTTTACTATATGAGTGATGTAAATGAAAACGAAACACAGGAAAATCAGGAACAGGTTGCAGAAGAAAAAGTAACTGAAACTTCCGAAACAGCTGCAGAAGAAAAAGTAACTGAAACTCCTGAAACAGCTGCTGAAGAATGCGCTGCTCCTGAAGCCGAAGAAACAAAAGAGCCAACACTTGAAGAAAAGCTGGAAGCTCTTGAAAAAGAAAATGCAGAACTGAAAGACCAGCTTCTTCGCCGTGCTGCAGATTTTGACAATTACAGAAAACGCACAATTAAAGAAAAGCAGGAAGCTTTTGATTATGGTAATGCAGGTCTTCTTTCAGATCTTCTGGACAGTCTTGATAACTTTGACCGTACACTTGAAGCTTCAAAAGATGCCAAAGATGCAAAGGTAATTGCAGACGGTATCAAAATGATCAACAAAAGCCTGGTAAAAATGCTTGAAGACAAATACAATCTTTCAAGCTTTGGTGAAAAAGGCGAAGAATTTGATCCTGAACTTCACGAAGCTATCGGTGCTATGCCTGGCGAAGTAAAGAAAGAAGAACTTGGTGAAGTTTATCTTAAAGGATATAAGCTGAAGGATCGTGTTATCCGTCACGCTAAAGTAATGGTTGTAAAACCGGAATAAATCTCAGGAAATAATTTAGGAGTATATATTATGGGAAAAATTATTGGTATTGACCTTGGTACAACAAACTCTTGTGTAGCCGTTATGGAAAACGGTGAACCAGTTGTTATTCAGAACTCTGAAGGTGGACGTACAACTCCATCTATCGTTGGTTTCACAGCTAAAGGAGACCGTGTTGTTGGTCTTCCAGCAAAAAACCAGATGGTAACAAACCCTAAAAACACAGTTTATTCTGCAAAACGTCTTATTGGTCTTAAATATAGTGACCTTAAGGGGGAAGCAACAAAACTTCCTTACACAGTAGTAGATAATGGTGCTGACGTTCGTATTGAAATTGACGAAGCTGGAAGCAAAAAGAAATACTCTCCACAGGAAATTTCAGCTTTCGTTCTTCAGAAGATGAAGAAAACAGCAGAAGATTACCTTGGAACAACAGTTACAGAAGCTGTTATTACAGTTCCTGCTTACTTCAATGATGCTCAGCGTCAGGCTACAAAAGATGCAGGTAAAATTGCAGGTCTTGATGTAAAACGTATCATTAACGAACCAACTGCTGCAGCTCTTGCATTCGGATTCGGTAAAGACCAGTCTAAAGAACGTACAGTTGCTGTTTACGACCTTGGTGGTGGTACATTCGATATTTCTATTCTTGAACTGGCAGACGGTGTTTACGAAGTAAAATCAACAAATGGTAACACACAGCTTGGTGGTGATGACTGGGATCGTGCAATCATCAACTGGCTCATTGATGAATTCAAAAAGGATTCTGGAATTGACCTTTCTGGAGACCCAATGGCTATGCAGCGTCTCCGTGAAGCAGCTGAAAATGCAAAAATCAGTCTTTCAAACCAGACAACTGTAGATATCAACCTGCCATTCATTACAGCAGATGCAACAGGACCAAAACATCTTCAGAAATCACTTACACGTGCTCAGTTCGAACAGATGACAGACAATCTCTTTGAAGCAACAAAAGAACCTTGTCTTAAGGCAATTAAAGATGCAGGAATCTCTGCTTCAGACATCGATGAAGTTCTCCTGGTTGGTGGATCTTCTCGTATGCCAAAAGTACAGGAAATTGTTAAATCAATCTTCGGAAAAGAAGGTAACCGTTCTGTAAACCCAGACGAAGCTGTTGCAGTAGGTGCTGCAGTACAGGGTGGTGTTCTTGTTGGAGACGTTAAAGATGTTCTTCTTCTGGACGTTACTCCACTTTCACTTGGTATTGAAACAATGGGTGGTGTATTTACAAAACTTATCGCCCGCAACACAACAATTCCTACAAAGAAATCTCAGATTTTCTCTACAGCTGCCGACGGACAGACTGCAGTTTCAATCCACGTACTTCAGGGTGAACGCGAAATGGCTGCCCAGAACCGTACACTGGGAAACTTTGACCTGGTAGGTATTCCACCAGCACCTCGCGGAGTTCCACAGATTGAAGTTACATTCGACATTGACGCCAACGGTATTGTACACGTTTCTGCAAAAGACCTTGGAACAGGAAAAGAACAGTCTATCCAGATTACTTCATCTTCAGGACTTTCTGATGCAGAAATTGAACGCATGGTAAAAGATGCAGAAGCTAATGCTGCAGCAGATAAAGAAAAACGCGAAGCAGTAGATGCTAAAAATAATGCAGACTCTCTCATTTACTCTATCGAAAAGACTCTTAAAGATCTTGGTGATAAAGTTGATGCAGCAGAAAAAGAAAAGATTGAAGCAGCTTCAGCAGAACTGAAACAGGCTATTGCTCAGGAACCAATCAACGTTGCTGATGTAAAAGCAAAGACAGAAGCTCTGCAGCAGGCATCTTACAAAATTGCTGAAGAAGTTTACAAACAGCAGCAGGCCGCAGGTGCCGGAGCTCAGCCAGGAGCTGACGCAGGGGCAGATGCAGGAGCAGCTGGTGCTGACTCTACAAAATCAAGCGGATTCGACAAGGGAAACGCTGACGATGTAGACTTCGAAGTTAAAGACGAATAATTTTGTCTCTGACTTTATGAAACGAGGATTTTCGGAAGAAAATCCTCATTTTTATTACAAAGGATTTTAGAAAATGGCAAAGCGTGATTATTACGAAGTACTTGGTGTTGAAAAAAGCGCCTCTGAAGATGAAATTAAGCGTGCTTACAGAAAACTGGCTGTAAAGTATCATCCGGACAAGAACCCTGGAGATAAAGAAGCAGAACAGAAATTCCGTGAAGCAACAGAAGCTTATGAAATTCTTTCTGATGAACAGAAGCGTCCTATTTATGATCAGTACGGTTTCGCAGGTCTTGACGGAATGGGGCAGGGCGGCGGCGGCGGATATTCTCACGCTTTTAACGATTTCTCAGACCTGTTCGGTGGAATGGGCGGCGGCTTTGGCGACATTTTCGAAAACCTCTTCGGCGGTGGAGGCGGAAGTTCAAGAAGAAAATCTTCAGGTCCTCAGCCTGGTGCAAGCCTCCGTTATGACCTTCAGCTTGGTTTCCGGGATGCTATTTACGGAACTAAAGCCGAAATCCACTTTAAACATGCAGAAGCCTGTGATGTTTGTCATGGAACAGGTGGAACCGGAAAAAAATCATGTCCAACCTGCCATGGTGTGGGTCAGGTTGTTTCAGGTAACGGTTTCTTCCGCATGCAGCAGACCTGTCCAAAATGTCAGGGTAAAGGTGAAGTAATAGATAATCCTTGTTCAGCATGTCGTGGAACAGGACTTCAGAATAAAAACAAGACTGTTTCTCTTACTATTCCTGCCGGAGTTGATACTGGAAAACGTATTACAATTCCTCGTCAGGGAGATTCAGGGGCAAATGGTGGTCCTGCAGGAGACCTTATTGTTGTAATCCATGTAGAAGAACATCCATATTTTGAACGTGATGGTCAGGATCTTTACTGTGCTGTACCTGTTTCAATTGCTCAGGCAGCTCTTGGTTGTGACATTACAATCACTGCTCTTGACGGAAAGAAGATTGAGCTTAAAGTATCTCCTGGAACTTCAAACGGAAAACTTCTCCGCATTAAAGGTGAAGGTGTTCCATTTACTGGAACAACACGCAAAGGTGATCTTTACGTTAAAATCATGGTAAAAGTGCCTCAGAAACTGTCTTCAGAACAGAAAAAGCTTCTCCAGCAGTATCTTGAAGCAGAAAATCCAACAACTTCTCCTGATCTCATAAAACTTAACGAACTGAATAAGTAGAGTAGTCAACTTTTTCTCCATTTCTGCCGATTATATGATATGATAAATAGACGTTTAGTCTGATTATGCAGAGGTGGATATGTACAAAATAAGAAAACGTTTGTCACTTACAGCAGTAAACATTCTTGTTATATTGGTTTATGTGACTTTGATGATATTTCTGCTGCCAGAACCTAATTCAGGTGCCGGAATATTGGGCATTTGCCTTGTCGGTTCTGTGTTTTTCATTCTGGTTACTTATACAGCCAATGTTTTGCGGCAGTTTGTTTTGAATCGTGTAAAAAAACAGACAATTGAATCAGGTGAAACATTAATCTTAAATACGTTCATAGAAAAACTTCGTTTCTGTTATACTCTTGATGATTTTTATGCAGTTATTTCAGAGTATCTTGAAAAACAGGCTGACTGTGCAGCGCTTCTTGTTGAACGCGGAACTGATTATATTCTTTATAATAGCCCGAACCGTCTCACAACTTCAGATTCTATTCGTGCCAAACTTTTCTTAAGCTTTTCAGCAGACTGGCCGGAAAGTTTTAACTTTTTTGACCGGCATCTTGGGGTTACAACCAATTTCCGCAAAGCCCGCGGTTTCTTTATGGTTTATAAGAATATTCATTTTTATGTTTTCTGCCGTTATACTCGTGTTTTTGACCCTGAAGTTTATTCACGTCTTTACGAGGAGTTCAAACGGTTTATTACACGTTCAAATACTCTTTCAACCCTGCAGGAAATTTCTTCTACAACAAAGGAATGGGAACAGCTTGCCAATACTCAGCAGTCCTTTCTTCCTGTTATCGAAGAAATGCCAAAAATTCCTAAACTTCAGATCGCTACATATTTCCGCCCTCTGGTAAACGTATCGGGTGACTATTACTCTGTTCTTCCAATCGATCAGAATAAAACACTTCTTGTGCTTGGAGACGTTTCCGGTAAAGGGCTTCCAGCGGCTCTTATCATGGGGCTTGTTATGAACACAGTTAAGATTATCGAAAATAAAGAGGATCTTGTTGGTGTTCTTGGAGCTATTGATAAAGCTATTAAAGGAATGCACCTTCAGGATAAATATACGGTTATTTTCCTTGGAATTGTTGATACAGATAAGATGAAAATCCGTTATATCAATGCATCCATGTCTGACCCTGTTATTCTTTCTCCGGCACCTGACGGATATCGTATGAAACCACTTACATCAAATGCTTCCGTTGTTGGAATCCTTGATATGGATCTTGAAAGTATACAGGTTGCGGAAAAAAGTCTTTTCCGAGGCGATACAATTCTTATGGCAACTGACGGTGTTTCGGAAGTTATGGATGATTCAGGCGTGGAATTGGGTGATACTGAGATTTTCAGAAAAACACTTCAATCTGGAGCTGCAAAATCTCCTAAAGAATTCGTTCAGGATATTGTTAATCTTATTATGGAATATAACGGCGGCAAGAAACTTCATGATGACGTTACAATGATGATTGCCAAGGTAGGTTACTAGTATGGTTTATATTGTTCTTAATATTGCCGCAGTCTTAATTCTTTCTTTTTTGACAAAAGTTGTTGATAAAAATGTAAAAAGTGTTTCTTCACAGATGGGAGGATTCATTGTATCGGTTCTCCTCCTTACGATTGAATCGGCTCTTTTCACTTTGATTCTGATTTTCAATTCTTTTTTTGTTGATACCATGACCGACCTTATGTTTAAGGTAACTTTCGCTGTTGATGCACTTTTCTTTGTTACACTTTCTTTTGGTTTTATGTCTATCGGTGCAAATAAAAAAAGTTTTGCATTGTCCTTTTTCAGAATCGTTTTTTATGTTGTCGGGCTCTTCATTGTATTCCATCAGTTCAAGTCAATAGAACTTAGTTACAGGAAAGGTCTCTTCGTTAGAAATAATTATCTTTTCTCTGGACCTGTAAAAGACTATTTCCCTTGGAGCTGGTATACACTTTATAATGCTGTTTTCCGTATCACCCTGCCTATGATCGGATGTTTTGTAATGTTCGTTCTTCGTGAGAAAACTGCAACAACACTTCAAAGGTATCAGGCAGTTCTTATTGCTGAAGCTCTGGTGATAATGTGGGCACTGGAATATTTTGTTTATTATATTTCAAGATTTACACCGGAATTTTCGTACCTTCTGTACTATCCGTATATAGCTTTTTTTGTGCTTGTTTACCAGGCATTTACAAAAACAACTGTTCCGTCAGGAAAAGGTTTGTTTTTTAACATTCTTCGTGCGGTTGTTGCATATATTATACCGGCTGTTGCCCTTGGACTTCTTTTTGCAGTCCTTGGCCCTATGAATAAACCGGGATTTGATTTATACGAAGTGATTATTATTTTTGCTTCAATCCTTATGATTCTTTTTTCATGGAAAGTATGGGACTGGATCATGTACGGTTCTATGGCGGCAACAAACGACTATGAATCGAATTTTGAAAAAGGACTTGCTTCAATCGACTATACAGGTGAAATGGATGCTGTAACAGAGCGTATGTTCTCTGTTTTCCGTTCCAACGTGGAATGTTCCTCTCTGAGTATTCTTATTGATGATGGTCACGGTCATCTGACCCCTGCTTATTCATCAAATAATTCGACTTATACACTTCCTTCAAGTTCTTCTGTTTTTGACGTAATTCTTAATAACGGAAAGAATGTTGTAATTTCCTCAGAAGTGGATGATCTTCATGAATATGATAATATCCGTGAACCCTTGAAAGTGTTCTTTGAAGAAGGAAAGTTTGATTGTATGATTCTTTTGAATGAAGGTCATAATATTCTGGGTGTTATTACACTTGGAAAGAAACTTTCTGGAGACCATTACAAGGATTACGATAAAAACGCATTTGTTAAGCTCTATTCTTATTTCTTCGTATTTGGTTATTACGTACGAAATATTTCAAATAAGGAAGTTCTCTCAACAGTTAATCGTGAGCTTCGAATGTCCAGTCAGATCATTACTTCAATTCAGGAAAATATTGATCACATCAAGAGCCATAAAGCAGACGTCGGATATATGATGGTTCCGGCCCATAACATTGGTGGTGAATTTATTGATCTTATTCGTCTTACAGATACTAGACATCTTGTCGTAATCGGTGACCTTTCGGGACGTGGTATTGCCGCTTCTATGAATATGGTTATCTTAAAGTCCATTATCCGAACTTTTCTTGCTGAAACTCACGACTTTAAGAAGCTTGTTGCTAAGGTTAATGTGTTTATCCGGGAATCTTTGAAGAAGGGAACCATTTTCGCAGGTTTGTTTGCTCTTATCGATTTTGAAACCGATACAATGTATTACATCAACTGTGGTATTCCGGCCATGTTCTTGTATACACAGGTTTATAACAACGTAATCGAAATCCAGGGTAGTGGACATGTTCTTGGATTCGTAAAAGATATTACTCCATATCTTTCAGTAAAAACAACAAAATTGAATCGTGGTGATATTATCCTTTCTTGTACAGACGGTCTTATTAATTCTCATTCCCTTCGAGGTGAAAAGTACGGACGTGAACGAGTTTCTCAGGCTGTTATTGATAACGCAACATATCCTGCACAGCGTATGGCACAATTTACTTTCGAAGGACTCAGAAAGTTCATGTCAAAAGAAATGGAAGATGATGTTTCAATTTTCTGTCTCAAATATAAAACGAGTGGTGAGTTTGCAACGCCAGAAGAAAAAAATGTAAGTCCTGCTAAGACCGAAAATCCTGTTCAAGAATCTCCTAAAGATGATTCTGAACAGACCGAAAATACAGCAGAAAATAAAACAGTTGAAGCGGTTCAGGAAAGTACATTTGATTCTTCTGTAGGATCTGTTCCTGAAGAGCCTGTAGTTGAAGAGCCGGTATCTGTAAATTCTGAACTTCCTCCTGAAATGCCTGTAGAGGATGATTTCTTTGTTGAAGATATATCAAAGTCTAAGGCTCCGGCTAATGGAATGGATTTTGAATTTGATCCGAAAGCTTTTGGCCTTCCGGATGATTTTACACTTTAATAAGGAGCTTACAGAATGGAACAGCTTTCAATTAATGAACGTGAAGGTGCAAACTACAAACTTTATGAGCTGAAAGGCGGGCTTTCAGCATATACCCTGGGTGACTTTGAATCGAAACTCTATGAAATGGTCCTTAAAAAGAATGTAGTACTTGATATGTCAAATCTTGTGGAACTGGATTCTTCTGGAATCGGACTTCTTATGGCTGCCTTTAATGACAGTGTAGATGCAGGAAATAAGCTTTATTTCCTTTCCATGTCAAATGAATCACTTCGTGCCATTACTGAAACAGGGTTTAAAAATGAATTTAATATTATAAATTCTATTACGGAAGCTCTTTAATTTAGTATATTTAATATACACAGAGGAGATTTGTATGGGATTTGCAGATAATTTAAGGGAAATTTTCGGAAAAGGTGCAGAGTCTACAAAAAATGCTGTCAGTAAAGCCGGGAGTGCAATACAGGATTTCAGTGACAAAAGTGTTCTGAAGTTTGATATAAAGAAGCTTGAAAGCGAAAGAAAGGGAATATTTGCGGAACTTGGAGAATATGTGGCTCAGGTTCTTGTTTCTTCTGAAGCTGTTTCAAAATCTGATGAAAAGGTGGAAAGCTATCTTTTACAAATTTCCAAGGTTAATGAAAAAATAGAAACCAAAGAAAAAGCACTTTCAGATGTTTAGGGCGCCCCCGGAAAACCTGTGGTTTTCCGGTCGGTGTACTCCGGGTTCGGTAACCCTCAGTCCTCGGCAGAGCTCGGACCGGCCGCAGAAGCGGTCGCCCTCCGTGTACCTGGCGCAGTTTTTTTTCAAAAAAAATAAAAAAAATCACAAAAAATATGATTTAGCACTAGACACGTTTTCATAAATAGTATATATT
>JAHBAD010000144.1 GCA_018385395.1 Treponema sp. | reverse complement strand
GAAAAGCCCAAAAGAAATCAGTGTTGATCAGAAATTAATTGCCCTTACAAATGAAATTATTGAATTAACTTCGGAAAAAGATCCGCTTCCGCTTCTTGTGGCAAAAGAGCTTATTGAAGATGAGGAAATTGAAGCGGTCCAGAATTATGCAAACAATGTTTCTATTGTAAGGCTGGGCTACAATGATCATGGACCTGTTCACATGCGAACTGTCTGTCGTAACGCACTTAAAATGCTGAAAATTTTACATCAGGCTGGTATTAAAACTTCTCTGGAAACTGAACAGGCCGGTACTTTTTCTGACAGTGTTACAGCTGTAATTCTTTCGGGCTTTTTTCACGACTTTGGAATGACAATCGGCCGGCAGGATCACGAACTTTATTCAGGCATTCTTGGCCACATGGGAACCCGCCGCATTCATTCAATTGAAGCAGGCCTTATTCTTATAGCCGACGGCTGCGACATGACAAAAGGTCGTGCCCGCATTCCAATGGAGCTGAATACAAAACCAAGTGTAGGTGACATTCATAAATATTCTGCAAATTCAATTGAAAGCGTTAAGATCCACCAGGGCAATGAAAAGCCAATCCAGATTGAAGTTTTTATGAGTAGTGATGTAGGGTTCTTTCAGATAGAAGAAGTTCTTATTCCAAAAATCAATTCTTCGCCGGCCAAAGGTTTTATTGAACTTTACGCCGGAGTTAAAGACAAAGAAATGAAAAAGTATTTATAGGACAGCTTTTCTAGCTTACCTGAACAATGCCGAATACACAGTCGCCGGCTTTTTCAATTTTGCGGACAAGGTCGATGTAGTTGAGTTCGGCTTTTACGTCCCCGCCGTTTTCTATGCGCTTACGGGAAAGCCGGCGGAGTTCTCTTTTCTTGTTATCAATTTCCTGTTCAATAACTTCGGCCTGCATACGTTCTTCAGAAGAGATGCCTGTTGAAAGATAAATACAGATCTGTTCATAGAAAAGGCGAACCATTTCAAGATAGTCGGAAATTTCTTTCGCACGTTTAGGCTTTACTTCTTTGCCGGTTTCGTCATAAACACTGAAGAATTTTCCAATGGTGTGCATAATGGAACTGCATTCATCACTTAAGTTTTCAAGATTGTCGGTAATCTGAATAAGGCGGCCAAAGTGCTGGCGGTCTTTTGAGTTTGCTGTAGGAAGGCGCGAACATTTTTGCAGAAACCCTGTGATTGCTTCGCTCATCTCATCAATATAATTTTCAATCTGGTTTACTGTTTCATTTTCGGCTTCAACATTTTTGCTGTTGATGAGAGTGTTTGTAATTGAGTCGAACATTTCCATAACTTTGACAGCCATTTTTGAAATCTCTTTCTGAATCTGGAAAGAATAAAGGTCGGCACTGATGTGTGAATATGGCAGAATGGCAGGAAGCTTGTAGTGTTCATTTTCTGTTGATTTATCGTTCTTAATAATTCTTGTAGCAAGGGCAGCAATCTGATCAACAAAAGGAAGGAAGATAAGCGTTGTTGTGAGATTGAAAATAGTGTGGAGCATTGCAATGTGTGTTGTGATATTTTCAAAAGGCTCGCCCGGAACAATCAGGTCTACAAGGGTCAGGAAAGGTTTGAATACTAAAAGGGCAATCAAAGTTCCCGCAACATTGAAGCCAACGTGAACAAGGGCAGTGCGGCGTGCATTAACTGTTGCTCCAAAGCTGGACATTACTGCGTCAATAGTAGAACCGATGTTGCTTCCTAAAACTATGGCCGCAGAAAGTTCCCAGGTCAGGCTTCCGTTTGCTGCCATGGTAAGAACGATTGCTGTCATTGCAGATGAAGAATGGATAAGGGCCGTTACAAAGGCACCGATGAAAACTCCAAGCAGTAAGCCCCATACTCCGATGGAATCAAATTTCTGAAGGAAGGCAACTGATGAAGGACTTAATGAAAGAGAATCTTTTAAAAGTCCAAGGCCCATAAAAAGCAGGGCAAAGCCCATGAAGCAGTCTGCAAAGTTATGAATTTTAAATTGCTTGAAATATTTTAAAATAAAACCAAGACCGAAAAGTGGAATGGCTGCTGCAGAAATTGAAAAAGAAAATCCGAAGAAGGAAACAATCCATGCGGTTACCGTTGTTCCGATATTTGCTCCAAAAATTACGCCGATGGCCTGAGTCAGTGTCAGGATTTCGGCATTTACAAAGCTTACAACCATAACAGTTGTGGCACCTGAAGACTGAATTACAGCCGTAACACCAATTCCCGTAAGCACGGCGGCGAACCGGTTTCCGGTAATTTTACCAAGCATTTTCTGAAGATTTCTTCCGGCCCCTTTCTGTATTCCGTCTGAAAGCATATTCATTCCAAAAAGAAGAAGACAAAGAGAACCGATAAAACCGAAGATCTGTCCGAAAATGTTTAAAATCATAGATTACCTCCACGGTGGCCAAGTCCTTTTCAGCCATCTTAAAGGTAACTATTTAAGTGAAAATTGAAAATTATGTTTTTGTAAAATTTATGTAAAATTTACAGAGAGAATATTACCGTGAAAGTGCTGCCTTCGCCTTCTTTACTGTTTACAAGAATGGAAGCGTTGTGATATCTGGCTGCGTGTTTTACGATGCTTAATCCAAGACCTGTTCCGCCAGGCTGGCGGGAACGGCTTTTATCTATGCGGTAGAAGCGTTCGAAAATGCGTTCCTTTTCACGTTCAGGAATTCCGATTCCGTTATCATGTACCGTAAGAATGACTCTGTGGGATTCTGAAATGGTTTCAATTTTAATACTTACAATTCCGTTATCTTTATTGTATTTTACGGCATTATCTATCAGGTTATAGACCATTTCGTAAATTACCGGTCGCACGCCGTTTATAAGGCCTGAGTCACCTGCAAGGTTCAAGCTTACATTTTTCTTTTCGGCCAAAGGAGAAATAACTTCCATTGCTTCCCGTGTGATTTCGCGGAGGCTCAAAGCTTCTTTTTCAAGAGATATTGATTTTTCATCAAGTTTTGAAAGTTTGATAATGTCATTTACCAGAGTAATCATGCGCTGGCTTTCATCATAAATTGTGCCTGCAAAATCTTTCGTAGTTTTTTCATCAGTTCCGCCTTCTTTAAGAATTTCTGCAAAGCCCGAAATACTTGTGAGCGGGGTTTTAAGTTCATGACTTACATTTGCAGTAAACTGCTGGCGGAGTTCTTCTCTCTGAGACTTTTCGAAGTTTTCTTCTGCAATGCGTTTTGTGAAAGGCTTCAGCTCTTCGTAAACGTCGGAACTTTCGGGATCCTCAAGATTTATTTTGTTGAGGGGCTCAATAATTTTTCTTGAAAGGAGGCTTGCAGTAATGCCTGAAATAATCATGGCGATTACAAGCATTACAAGAAGAATCTGGCTCATGCCAAGAACAAGAACTCCGACAGTATGCTGGTCACAGGAAATACGAAGAATGTCGCCCCTTTCAAGTTGCTTTGCAAAGTAGAGAGTCTTTTCAAGCATTGTGGAAGAGTAGCGGCTGGAAGTGCTGACTCCTGATTCTTTTGCTTTAAGGAACTCGGAACGCAGAGCATGGTTTTCCATATCAGCAGGATTTACTGTGTTGTCAAAATAAACTGTTCCGTCAGGATGAATCAGTGTGATGCGGTTCAGGGTTTTGAGCTTTTTAATAGAAGATAAATCGGAAGAAGCTTCAGAAAGGTCGTAACCTTCTAAAAGTGTGCTTTCAGTTTTTAATTCTTTGAAAATCTGTTTTTCAAAGTAGCTGTACATATTTGTAATGAAAATAAAAGCACATAAAAAATAAACCAGAACACCAACAGAAAAAGTTGAAAGAAAAATTTTAAAAGTCAGGGATTTGTTTTTCATTTTAATTTACCTTGTATCCGACTCCACGGATTGTTTCTATAAGTTCTCCGGCGTTTTCAAGTTTCTGCCTTAAAGTTTTTATATGAACGTCTACAGTACGGCTTTCAATATCGGCATCAATTTTCCAGACAGAATCCAGAAGGTGTTCACGGGTCATGACTTTTCCGCGGTTCTGCAATAAAAGTGAAAGGAGATCGAATTCCTTTACCGTAAGGAAAACCTGCTGGTCTTTTACAAAAACGGTGTGCTTTGTTATATCTACCTTAAGATCTCCAGCTTCAAGGATTTCCGAAGTTTCTTCTGTCCGCTCGTAACGGCGCAGTACTGCCTTGATTCTTGAAACCAGAGCCATCATTCCAAATGGCTTTGTAACGTAATCGTCGGCACCTGCATCAAGCCCTGTGACAACATCAAACTCTGTGTCTTTTGCCGTAAGCATGATTACCGGGATGGTCTTGAAAAGAGGAGTCCGGCGGATTTTTCTAAGAATTGAAATACCGTCTTCTTCAGGAAGCATTATGTCCAGCAAAAGAAGATTCGGAATTGAATTATTCAGGGAAGCCCAGAAATCAGACGGTCGTTCAAAGCCGGTACACTGGTAGCCCTGACTTTGAAGCGTATAAACAATCAGTTTTCTGATATTTTCATCATCTTCAAGAATATAAATCATATATATATATTTAAGAGGATGGATAGAAAAAATCAATTGCTTGATTGTAAAATTTAAGTAAAAAAAAGCTGACCTTTTTCAGGTCAGCCTTTCAAAGTGTTTTAAGCTTTTACAGTTTTCTTTTTAATTACAACAAGGAGTCCGATAATTCCGGCAATACCAACGATAAGTGGTACAATCCAGTTGTGCATAAGACCTGCAAGAATATAGCAGACAAATGAAACGCCTGCACATGTAAGTGCGTATGGAAGCTGTGTTGAAACGTGATTAACGTGTTCACATTCGGCACCGGCAGAAGCCATGATTGTTGTGTCTGAGATTGGAGAACAGTGGTCACCACAAACAGCACCTGCCATACATGCAGAAATTGAAATGATGCGGATTGGGTCGCTTACTTCAGGGAATGCTGCAATACAGATTGGAATAAGGATTCCGAATGTTCCCCATGATGTACCTGTTGCGAAAGCAAGGCCACAGGCAATTACGAAGATGATTGCAGGAAGGAAGCTTTTAAGCCCTGCAGCATTTGTTACGAGACCTGCAACGTACTGTTTTGCTCCAAGAGAATCTGTCATACCTTTAAGGGTCCATGCCAGTGTCAGGATAAGGATTGCAGGAACCATTGCCTTGAATCCTTCAGGAATACAAGCCATAGAATCTTTGAAAGAAAGAGAGCGGCGGCAAAGGTAGAAGATTACAGTAACGATAAGTGCACCGAATGAACCGATCATAAGACCAACTGATGCGTCTGAGTTTGCAAAGCTTTCGATAATGTTCAAGTATGTTTCGTTTGCAACCATACCTTCTTCAGCTTCAACAAACTTTGTGAAGAATCCGCCTGAGTAAAGCATTCCGACGATACAGAAAATGATGAGAACAACGATTGGAAGAATCAGGTCGATAACTTTTCCACTTGATGCAGAAGAGTCGTCAGAGTCTGAATTACCGCTCATCATCTGAAGTGCTTTTTCATATTTGCTCATTGTTCCAAAATCAACTTTCAGGAAAACAAGTGAAACAATCATTACGATTGTAAGCAGTGCGTAGAAGTTGTAAGGAATTGCCTTACAGAAAAGGATGAATCCGTTTTCACCTTCGCCTGCGAAACCTGCAACGGCTGCGGCCCATGAAGAAACAGGAGCGATGATACAGATTGGAGCCGCTGTTGAGTCGATAAGGTATGCAAGCTTTTCACGGCTGATTCCGTGTTTGTCTGTAACAGGGCGCATTACTGAACCAACTGTAAGACAGTTGAAGTAGTCATCAATGAAAATCAGAATACCAAGGAGGATTGTTGCAAGCTGTGCGCCAACCTTTGTCTTGATGTGTTTTTTTGCCCATTCACCGAAAGCGGCAGAACCGCCGGCTTTGTTCATAAGGGCAACCATAATTCCAAGAATTACAAGAAAAACCAGAATACCTACGTTGTAAGAATCTGAAAGGGAACCAACAAAGCCGTCGTTGAAAACATGTGTCAGGAAACCTGAAAAGCCTCCGCCGACTGATGCTGAATAGAAAATACCGCCCAGGGCGATTCCGGCAAAGAGGGAAGAATAAACTTCCTTAGTGATGAGGGCCAGTGCAATGGCCAGGATAGCAGGTACAAGGGACCAGAATGTTTCAATCATTTTTTATTTACCTTCCTTAGATTCAAGGGGAGCTTTTACTCCGTCCTTTTCAAGTTTTTCAAGAACTTTAATTGCATAGTCCAGAGCATCAAGTGATTTTGCCTGAGCATATGTTTTAATGTCTTTGAGTGCTTTTACAGCTTCAACATTTGTCATGTTGTCCTCCTTTTAATGTGTGTTTCTTCTATTATACATCTGTTTTTATAGGAGAAGGAACTTTTTTTTTGTAAGAAATATAAAAAAGCATCACAATGAAGAAATGGGTGTATAATGGAAGAATGAAGCGTTTACTTATTTCTTTGTCACTTAGTTTTATTATTTTGACAGGTCTTTCTGCAAAAAGCTGGTTTGTGTGTGCAGGCTCTTTTACAAAGCCTGATCTGGCAGAAGAGCGCTGCAAGATTCTAAGCAGCAACGGGCACACAAGTTTTATAGATAAAAGCCGCAATGGGGACGGCGACTGGATTTATCGTGTTTTCTTTTATGATACGGCAATGATCCGTGATGATGCCCGTGCACGAAAAGACCAGCTTTTGAAATCGAAAGTGGTAATCGAAAACGGGCTTACTGATTTATGGATTTGCGAAGCTGATATGCCTGATATTGAGGGTTCGGAAGTTTTCCTTGCAGTTGAGCCGGTGGTGGAAGCTGCCGCAGTAATTGAACAGGCTGTGGAACCTGACGCAGTAATTGAGCCGGTGGTGGAACCTGTCGCAGTAATTGAACAGGCTGTGGAACCTGACGCAGTAATTGAGCCGGTGGTGGAACCTGCTGCAGTAATTGAGCCGATGGTGGAACCTGCCGTAGTAATTGAACAGGCTGTGGAACCTGCGGTGGAACCGGAGAAAGTAGTGCTTGAAACAAACGAAGAAGTGCCTCTTTCTGAGGAGAATCCTTTTTCTGCTTTAGTGCGCAGCTACCGCGAAGAAGAAAAGGCTGTAAGTGACAGGGACCGTCTTAAAAAGCAGGATATAAATGCGTACGTTTTGAAAAAATATGATGACAAGGCGTTCTTTAAGTTTGACCTTCATGCTGGTGCTTTTAAAACAGAGGAAGAAACTGAGGATTATATTGAAGAACTCGAAGAGAAAGGCATTACAGGATCAGAAGTTTCTGATTATGAAGAGTTTGCCGAAAACCTTGCCAAGTATGATGAAGTTGTAGCAAAGGAAGAAGTCACACTGAATACAGGTGCTTATGAAATGCCAGAAGTAATTTCTGAAAATGTCCGTATGTGTATCAGTCAGTTCCCGATTACCCGAGATTTCCAGATTGTTAAAGCAAAAATATTGGATTGTGCAAACTTGAGAAATTCGGGAGAGTCGCCTTCAACATTTATAACAAATCTTCCTGACAACTTTATTGACCTTGAAAAAGTTGATGCTCTATCTTGTGCAAGATACCGCGATGAACTTTTTGATAAGGAACTGACAGTTTATGTTTTCCAGGCTGAAAATGAAATCCCTGGAATTGATACGGTTTACGATTACAAAGCAGAAGGAGCAAAGAAAAAAGATTTCCAGATTAATTATGGAGTTCTTCATTCTTTTGTTCTGAGTGAATATGAAACAGATGTTTTTCTGTTCGGTTATACCGACGACAGGAAAATTGGAATTGTTATGAGTGCGAAAAATTTTACCGAAAACGCATTTGATGCTTTTATGAACAGTTCTTATTCTGACAGTTCACTTTTGCTTTATCCTCAGATCCGCAGAACTTTTTACGTTCTCCCTCATAAAACTGACACAGAAAGAAATTTCCTTGCATATTCTTTAAGCAAAGTTGATGAATCTTATGCAGAGGAAAGAGGTTACGTGGACTGGTCTATTCCGATTGTCGGAAGGTGGCGTGCCGCTTCTTACTTTGAGCAGAATGAAGAAACTGTTTCACTTTCGTTCTACGATCTTGATTACGATTATAATGCGCAGAAAGTACACGGAATGTTTAGGCGCGAAAAAGAAGGAATAGTAATTTCGGAAAGAAACAAGCCGGTAGATGTGAATAGTGAAAAAGGGTGGTATTTATCAAGTAGGAGGTTAAATCAACTTTCTTTTGCTTACAGCTCGTATATTATTTCTGTAAACGGGAAATATCCTGGCGGAGCTGAACTTCCTGAGCTTTATGAACTGGCAGAAGATTTGAATATCTGGAAGTAGTGCTTCTGATTCAGCAGGCGTTGCGGGCGGCGTAATAAGGTAAAGCTAAAAAATGCAGTGCATTTTTTTTAACGCTTTGCTATAGAACAACGGTCGCCAGCGACCTTACACACCCGCAGAGGGGGTAGCGGAAAACAAAAAAAGGGGCTTTCCCAGAAGGAAGTTCATAGTGTCATTCCGAACTTGGTTCGGAATCTCTACACAATAGGCCGTGTAGATGCTGAATCAAGTTCAGCATGACAGAACTTATTGGACAGCCCCTTTTTGTTTGGAGCGAGGGGGAGCCTTCCCCCCTTCAGTAAAAAAATTTATTTTACGATTACACCGTCAACGTACCACATCATGTTCCAGATGTCTTTGTCTGCCATCTTTTCGCCTTCAGCGATTTTCAGGTTTCCTTCGTTGTCGTAAACAGGACCTGTGAATGGTTCGAATTCATCTTTCATCATTTTTGCAGCAACTGCATCAACAGCTTCCTGAGTTCCTGGAGCACAAAGATCTGTGAGTTTGTCCAGTTTTGCAATTCCAGTAGAAGCTGGGAGCCAGTAGTGTTTTCCTTCCCATGTACCGTCGAGAATAGCCTGAACGTTTGATGTGTAGAATACAGGCCAGTCGAAGATTGGAGCTGTCAGGTATGCTTTAGGAGCAGCGTTTGGAGTTGGAACATTGTATCCAAGACAAAGAGCGCCTTTTTCCTGAGCTGCAACCTGAGGAGCTGTTGTATCCTGGTGCTGTTCAATAACATCACAACCACGGTTCAGAAGTTCAAGTGCACCCTGCTTTTCGATTGCAGGATCGTACCATGTGTTTGTCCATACAACTTCAACTGTTGCATCTTTGTTTACAGATTTAACACCGAGTGTGAAAGCGTTGAGCATACGGATACATTCTGGAATTGGGAAAGCGGCAACGTAACCGATTTTTCCGTTCTTTGTATTTTTTCCTGCTACGATACCAGCAAGGTAACGAGCCTGGTACATTTTTCCGAAGTAAGAACACATGTTTGGAAGTGTTGCATCTGATGAACAGTGACCGAAGTAAAGGTTAGGGAATTCTTTTGCACAGTTCATTGTTGCGTCCAAGTAACCAAAGCTGTTTGTGTAGATTACGTTACAACCCTGATCGATAAGGTCGTGGATTGCTTTTTCACAAGCTGCTGTATCTGAGTCGCTGATTGATTCAACTACTGCAGTTTTAATTCCCATAGCTTCAACAGCCTGACGTCCGCGTTCGTGAGCTTCTGAGTAACCACCGTCGTTTTTTACACCGATGTAAACGAAACCAACTTTCATTGTTTCTTTTGTAAGTTTAGAATCTTTTGCTTCTGATTTTTTTGAACAACCAGAGAACAAACCAGCCATAAGTACTGCTGCGAGTACAACTGAAATTGATTTTTTCATTTATTTTTCTCCTTTAAATGAATACAAATTATTTGGCAGGGGGAAGTCTCCCCCTCGCTTCAAACGCGATGGTTTCGACAGGCTCAGCCACCGCGTTTTTCGCTACCCTCTCTGCGGGCCTCAAGCGGCGGCCCGCAACGCCCCCTTTTTATGCGCGGAACTTTATTCCGTCAACCGGGTCCATGCTTTCTACGATGGCAAGACTTTCTACACGCATTCCGCTTTCACGAAGTTTCTTGCCGCCGTCCTGGAAACCTTTTTCAATTGCAATGCCGGCTCCAACAAGATTTGCACCTGCTGCGCGAACCAGATTTGCAAGACCTTCAAGGGCGCAACCATTAGCCAGAAAGTCATCCACGATAAGGATGTTGTCCTCAGGGCGAACAAAATCTTTTGTAACGATTACGTTGTAATCGCGTCCGTGAGTGAAGGAATGAATCGGTGTGGAAAATACATCGTCATTGATGTTTGTGGTCAGTGTCTTTTTGCAGAAAACAACAGGCACTTTCAGAACGCGGGCAACTGCACATGCAATGGCAATTCCGCTTGATTCAATAGTAAGAACTTTATTGATTTTTGCATCAGAAAAGATTCTGGCAAATTCTTCAGCCATATCGTCCAGAAGCTGAACATCAATCTGATGGTTCAGAAAACTGCTGACTTTCAGAATGTCCTTAGATAAAACACGTCCGTCTTTGCGGATTCTTTCTTCTAACTGTACCATATGTAATATTAGCGTAAAAAATGCAGAATATTCAATTACTTATTGACATTGCTGCGCGTAAAGAGTATATTATTGAAGAAATCGACGCGGGGTAGAGCAGTTGGCAGCTCGCCAGGCTCATAACCTGGAGGCCGTAGGTTCAAGTCCTACCCCCGCTATACACGTAATTCCTTATAATACAAGGAGTTACACTTCGACAAAATCTTACGTAGTAGGGTTTTGACTCGTGAAATTTCACGAATGTAAGTAACCATGTAAGTAAAATTCTGGTCGCCTGCAAAGTGAGGTTCTTGATGTCAAAACCCTATTTACTTTTTAAACGACCCAACGGAATTTATTACTGTCAGATCAGACTTCCCGACGGTTCTCTCACCAACAACAAAAGCACCGGATGTTCATCCAAATCTGAAGCAGAAAAAGTTGCCATGAAATGGGCTGTTCAGGGAACAATGCCTGTCCGCGTAAACGGAAAGGAACCCGAAATGAAATCTACGGATTTTATTTCCATTCTGAACTGCATCCGGACTTTTGAATTCACCGATTCTAATATTAACGAAATCATCAGTGTTCTTAAACAGCGTGAGTACATTAAGTCTGCAGTGATTTCCAAAACTGTTGAAGCTCGTCCAATTGATGAATATCTTCTACAGTTCTGGGATTCGGAGCGGTCTCCTTACATAAAGGAGAAACGTCTTAAAGGCCAGGAGATTCATGCCCACTACATCGCAAACAATCTGAGCTACATCTACAAGTACTGGATTCCGCGTCTTGAGGGAAAGAGTGTGGGCGAGATTACCCGTGATGATGTGAACGCAATCTTTGATGATGCTAAGGTCATGAAGTATGCGCCGAAGACAATCAACCAAATTGTATGCGCACTGACTCTTCCCATGAAGTATGCGTTCTATCACAAAATGACTGAGAACAACTGTTATGACGGAATCATCAAGTGTTCCAACAGATACAAGAAACGTATTGTTCTTTCTCTGGAAGAAACCCAGGCCCTCTTTGATGCTGAATGGGAAAATGATTCAGCAAAACTTGCAAACGCTGTTGCTTTCTACACCGGAATGCGTCAGGGAGAAATTGCAGGACTCCGTCTTCGTGATATAGGGGATGACAGAATTTATATCCGCCATTCCTGGAGTAAATATGAAGGACTGAAATCCACAAAGACAGAAGAAGAACGCGAGATGATAATTCCGCCTCTGCTCCGAGACATGCTTCTTACTCAGGCAGAAATGAATCCCCACGGTGAAGGTGATAACGGTTTTGTTTTCTTTGGTCTTCTTCCGTCCCAGCCTACGGATCCCAAGAACTGGCTTAAGTTTATGAGACGGGCCCTGAAGCTTAGCGGATATGAAAATCCTGATGAAGTTACCTTCCACGCATTCCGTCATGAATGGTGTACTAACACTTTGAGCGAAGTTGGAGACAAGCGTGTCTGCATGATTGGTTCCGGCCACAAGACGGACAGCGTCTTTGCCATTTATTCGGCTCATGTGGAAAAAGAAGAGGTCCTGAAGAAAATCGCCGTTGCAACAGAAAAAATGTTCCTGCCGATGGTTGAAAGTCTTGAGAAGGTTGAGTATGAAATCAGGGATGAGGACGAGTGATCAGGAAAGAATTCAAATCTTTGTTTCTGAATAAATAAAGTTTGAAATTTATAGCCAGTTGGAGAAAAACTCCGGCTGGCTTTTTATTTATGAAGTAGCAAATGAAATATCTAACAAGAGAATCTTTTTCATGTTATTCTATATTTACTTTGGAAAAAATTAAGTTTAGACCACATCATTTTCTCTGTATGCGTTACTGGGTAGGGAATGGTTACTCAGAATCATACACCAAGTTTGTAAATGAAATTCTTCCTCAAATCAAAAACGGACTTCCTGTTGAAATTACTTTCGGGCCGGATTCTCTGTGTTCTGTTTGTCCTCATTTGAAAAATGATATTTGTGACAGCCAGGAGCGGGTGATGAAATTTGATAAGGCGGTAATCGATTACTGCGGAATGGAAGAAGGGCAGACTGTCCACTGGAACGATATGTTCAAACTTGTATCCGAAAAGATAATGGATGCCGGTTTGTTTGAAAGCATTTGCGGTGACTGTTCCTGGGCGGAATACTGCCATTAGTGTTTATTCAGCACAAATTGATTTATATTTGAATTATGGAAATTGAAGCATTATTAAAAGACATTTTCGATTATGATCCTGACGGACCAAATATTCATCACCTTATGGCGGTTCACGGTTACAGCCGGATGATTGCACAGATGGAAAAGGTGGATGAGCATACTCTTTTTATCACAGAAATTTCAGCTTACCTTCATGATATCGGCGTAAAAATCAGCAAGGAAAAATATGGAAACTCACAGCCTCAGCATCAGGAACAGGAAGGTCCAATTATTGCTCGCCAGATTCTTGAAAAATACAGTTTGCCGGCCGCTGATGTAGAACGCATCTGTTTTATTATCGGGCATCATCATACTTACAAAGCTATCGACGGAATTGATTTTCAAATTTTAGTTGAAGCAGATTACATCGTGAACCTGATGGAAGGATACTGCAAACGTGATTCTATTCCAGAAATGAAGAAAAATATATTCAAAACTGAAACAGGTAAATATTTACTTGAACAGATGTTCGAGAAATCAAAGAGATAGATGAAAGAAAAATGCGTGGATTTTTTTAAGGGGTAATGAATGGAATTTAGATTAGCAAATGAAAATGATGTTGCCCTGATTCTTGAATTCATAAAGGCTCTTGCTGTTTATAAAGAATGAGCGATTGGAATACTTACCGAATTACAGGTGAAACTTTAGCAGAACTGGGAAAGAAAATCGAAGGTGAATAAAAATGGCTGAATGCAAAATCTGTAAAAAGACATACCGGGGTTTCTTTTTTGCGACTTGTATCTGTCTTATTTTTGGTGCAGGGTGTCATGGTCTCCGCACTTCAGGAGATCCTGTAAAATTCAAGATTGGTGTTATAATTGGAGTAACAACGATTGTGGCTGCAGTTGTTTTTGGAATTGCAGGTCTGGTCCTGTTGATTAAAAGTAAAAAGGGTAGATAAATGATAAAGGGAATACATCACGTTTCAATGAAATGTCGCCCGGAACAATTGGGAAAGGTCCGGGATTTTTATTGCGATATGCTTGAAATGCCGGTTTGCGCGGAATGGGAAACAGGTTTTCTGTTGGACACACCGGCTGGCAAAGTTGAGTTTTTCACCAACTCTCAGGAAGATTTACCAAAAGGAACAATCCGTCACTTTGCTTTTGAAGTTGATAATGTTGATTTCTATATTTGTTTGTGTCAGGAAAACGGACATGAAATTTTCATGGGACCAAAGGATGTTGTTCTTGGTGACATAAATGCCAAGGTTGCATTTACTTATGGTCCATTAGGCGAAGAAGTAGAATTTTTTGAAGTGAAATAAAAAAAGGAGAAATCATTATGCCAATGATTAAAGTAGAGACTTCAGTTAGTCTCACAACAGAAAAAAGAGATGTATTAAAAGCTGAACTTGGAAAAGCCATCAGCATTATGGGAAAACCGGAAAGTTATCTGATGATCAATCTTGTTGATGATCAGGATTTGTACTTCGGTGGAAACAAACTTGATAAAGGCGCTTATGTTGAAATCAAAGTGCTCGGTTCAGTTGATGCTGGAAAGAGCAGCGCAATGACAGCAAAGGTTTGCGAGATATTGAACAGCCAGTTAGGAATTCCCGGTGACGCAGTTTATGTAAGTTATTTCGGAACAGCCAACTGGGGCTGGAACGGAAGTAATTTTTAGAAATTTTTGTGTTTATTTATATGATATTTTGATTCCCCGTTTGCGGATTTTCCGTAAGCGATAAATCAAAGTATTATAAAATACTAAATATATAAAATACTAAATTATTATTTATTAAAT
>JAHBAD010000129.1 GCA_018385395.1 Treponema sp. | reverse complement strand
GTTCGAATCCTCAACACCCCAATAGGAACCAAGAGTAAGAGTTGATCTTACTCTTTTTTTTTATCTGAAAATTTTTTATAATATTTACTCGAGGAAAAAACTTTTGGATATTCAGTTTT
The DNA here is from genome assembly GCA_018385395.1 of Treponema sp. GTDB lineage: Bacteria > Spirochaetota > Spirochaetia > Treponematales > Treponemataceae > Treponema_D. Next base: position 10,253 of record JAHBAD010000129.1, on the reverse strand, counting down.
GGGGTGTAAGAGGGTCGCTTCCAACTCCTTTGACTCCGCAGCAGATACAGTTAAAAATCATCGCAGCCGTTCAGCGCATAACTCCTTGTGATATTGAATCCGCAGAGACTCGTGAAAGATTTATTTCAAATCTTCCTGAATGGATTTTTGGCACTACTGGTGGTAATACCCCTTGTGTCGTTATTACTGACGGTGATACAAAAATTATCCTGGACTGTGGAACAGGCCTAAGAGTTTACGGTAAAACAGAAACTGAAAATAAAAACTATCACATTCTTCTTTCACATTTTCATTGGGATCATATTCAGGGGCTTCCTTTCTTTGATCCGGCATATGATCCTACAGCAAAGATTCATTTTTATTCACCTTTTCCTGCCGCAAAAAAACTCCTTCAGCAGCAGATGAAACGTCCGTATTATCCGGTTCCTTTTGAAGCTTTTACTGAAGATTTTAACTTTCATAATATCCGTAAAGGTGAAGAATTCAAAATAGGTGAATTAACAGTTAATTTCTGTAAAATGAGTCATCCTGGAAATTCATATAGTTATTCTTTTTCAAAAAACGGAAAGAAGTTTGTTTATGCAACTGATGTTGAACTTAAAAGCAAAGACTTTGAAAAGAACGAATATACTACAAAAGTATTCAAGGATGCTGATGTTATCGTTCTTGATTCCCAGTACACAGTTGAAGAAGCTTATAAAAAAGTAAACTGGGGACATTCTGCATTCTGTTACGCCATTGATTTTGCCGTTCACTGGAACATAAAAGAACTGTATCTTTTCCATCATGAACCGACTTATGATGACAAAAAGCTCAGTTCCATTCTTCAGGCTGCAAGATGGTATGCACAGTATATCAATCATGCTGATATTAAGATTCATCTTGCAAAAGAATCAAAAAAAATCATATTGAACTAAACTATGAAAAAAATCATTTCTTTTTTTGTATCTCTTATTCTTCTGGTAGTCTTTATTGCTGCCGGTTCCTATTTTTATATTTCAAGCCAATTAAAACCTGTGTCCTCTGATGAAAATGCAGAAGCCGTTCGTATAGAAGTTTCAAACGGTGATTCAGTAAGAAAAATCGGTAATCTTCTTAAAGCAAATAATGTAATCAAAAATGAAAAACTCTTTTACATATTTGCCAGCCGTTCAAATCTTATGAGGTACTTTTCAAAAGTCCAGGCTGAATACGAAACCCAGAGATTTGTTCTTAAAAGCGGCATTTACTATGTAAAACCAAATATGCATGTTCAGGAAATTTATAATCTTCTTTCTTCCGGCAGACAGGAATATATATCAGTTTCAATTCCTGAAGGCTATACCATGCGTCAGATTGGTGAACTTCTGGAAGCAAAAGATATTTGTTCAAAAAATGATTTTCTTGAAATCTGCCGTGATACAAACTTCCTTGTTTCAAAAGGCATTACACTGGATTCAGCAGAAGGTTTTCTTTTCCCTGACACTTACTTTTTTATTCCTAAATCAAGTGCCAGATCCGTTGCTGAGCAGCTTATCGATACTTTTTTCCTGAGGATTAGTACTCTTATAGACCTTGAAAAAACAACAAACAAAGAACTTAATGACCTTGTAATTCTTGCTTCGATTGTTGAAAAAGAATATCGTGTTCCTGAAGAAGCTCCGATTATTGCCAGCGTTTTTAAAAATCGTCTTAGACGAAATATAGGACTTTATTCCTGTGCAACTGTCGTATATGTTTTGACAGACATTCAGGGAAAACCTCATCCTTCAAGACTGCTTATTGAAGATACAAGAACAGAAAGCCCTTACAACACTTACCTTTATGCAGGCCTTACTCCGGGTGCCATTTCAAACCCGGGCCTTACAGCCCTGAACGCCGTTGTAAATGCACCTAAAACCAATTATTACTTTTTCCAGGTAAAGGATGCAAAAAAAGGAACACATGTTTTTACATCAACTTTTGATGAACATATAGAAAATCATAATCTGACTACGAAATAAAGGTTTATTAGTATATTAAGAATATGGCAGGCTTAATTTCAAAAGAAACAATAAACCAGATTCACGCCCAGACAGATATTGTTGCCCTTATCGGTGAAACCACTAAACTTGAACGCCGCAGCGGTAATGACTGGTGGGGATGCTGTCCTTTTCACAATGAAAAAACAGCTTCTTTCCACGTTGACGGAGACAAAAAAATGTTTTACTGCTTCTCCTGCCATAAATCGGGAAATGCCATCGGCTTTGTAATGGAAACCCAGAGCATGAAATATGTTGAAGCTCTGCAGTATCTTGCTAAAAGAAGCGGCATTCAGATTCAGTACCAGGACGGAAAAGGACCGGAAGAATTTGTTTATGATGATACAAAAGACAAACTTATAGACCTTTATGACCGAACTGCCAGTATGTTCAACTATATTCTTCTTGAAACCCCTCAGGGAAAAGAAGCTCTTGAATACCTTACAAAGCGCGGACTTACACGGGAAACAATCGAAAAATTTAAGCTTGGCTATGCACCGGCTGATATTAAATGGCTTAAGAAATTTTTAAAAAGCAAAAACTTTTCTGATGAGTTTCTGGCTGAGTCCCGACTTTTCAGTTCCAAATATCCTGATATTTCATTTTTCAATGACCGTGTCATGTTCCCGATTTTTAACCGCCACGGACAGACTGTTGCATTTTCGGGCCGTATTTTACATTCAAAAGATCCTAAAACAGACCGAAAGTACATGAATACACCGGAAATGGTTCAGTACAAGAAACGGGAAACCCTTTATGCTTTTAACTTTGCCCGTAACCCTATGAGAGTTTCAAAGACTTGTATTTTCTGCGAAGGAAACATGGATGTAATTGCCTATCATCAGGCCGGTGTTGAATATGCAGTTGCAACCTGTGGAACAGCCCTTACAGAAGACCACCTTAAACTTATAAAAGGTTTTGCAGAGACGGTAATTCTGGCCTTTGACAGTGATGCGGCCGGACAGAATGCAACGGTTAAGTCCATTTTAATGTGCCGCCAGATGGGATTTACAGTAAAAATAATCAGACTGAAGGGCGGAAAAGATGCTTCTGAAATTTTACAGAATTTCGGAAAAGATAACTTGACGAATCAGGTTGCAAATAGTATATTAGATTCCGATTATCTTTTGAATAGATTGGGAGAGTTATATCCTCTTGATACGCCTGAAGGAAAAGCAAAGGCTGCCTTTGAATTCTTTCCGTACATAGATTCACTTCAATCCTATTCTCACAAGGAATCGTGTCTGGATCAGTTGTGCCAGATGCTAAATCTCAGTCCGGAGGCTGTCAGAAGGGACTATCAGAATCGTAATCAGGCAAGACCCCAGAATACAACAACACCAGTCCGCCAAGTTAATAATCAGACAAAACAACTTCCTAAGGTCCAGATGAATGCTGAGATGAGAGGAATTCTTGCTGTTATATGTAACCTGGATGTATTCCCGGAAATTGCTTCTCAGATAGATGAAAACGATCTGAAAAATCCTCATGCCAAAGAACTGTTTAAAATCCTGAAGGAGTGCAGTCAGGAAAACTCACTGTCACTGCCTGTAGTTGTGGACCGCTGTCAGAATACACCTCTGCTTCCGGCTATTACTCAGGCTATTTCTTCAAAAGCTTACGAAGGAGATCAGGCAGAATCTGTTGTCCGTGATTTCATTAAGTTTATGCAGAAGGCAAAACTTGAAAACCGCATAGCGGAACTGCAGATACTGATAAAAACTTTCGTAGTCGTAACCGAAGAAGACAGTCAGGCACTGAACACTTTGATTTTGGAAAAAATGCAGCTGGAAAACCAGATGCGCAACCTATAAAAAAAGGAATATTTAATGAGTCAGACAGAAAAAACAGACAATCCAGCCGTGGAAAAAGTCCTTGCTTTTTTAAAAGACAAAAAAGTTGTTTCATGGGATGAAATGACCGATGTTCTTGGAATGGATTTTATCAACTCACCTGAAATGGAAGGTGTTTTAAAATCTCTGGAAGACAAAAAAATCACAGTTATTGAAACTGATATTATCGGTGAAGAACCAGAACCGGAAGATGAACCTGAAGACGAAGAGGACGATGAAGCAGGCATTCTGGACGATGATGAAGACGGAGTAGGCGGCGATAACGAAGTTGCTGAAATCGAACAGACAGAAAAGAAACTAGCGGCTTCTAAATCACGTCTTGTAAACAACGATAAGGAATCTTCTGTTGATGATCCAATCCGTTACTACCTGCGGGAAATCGGCCGCGAAAATCTTCTTACTGCAGAACAGGAAGTTATTCTTTCAAAGCAGATGGAAGACGGAAAGAATATCATTAAAGATGTTATCCGTAATGCGGGTATCATGATTCCTGAATTCTTCTCGATTGCACAGAAAGCCTTTACAAGAATTGATCTTCATGAACAGGGAAAAGCCCGTAAAGAACTTAATGAAGAAATGGCTGAGAAACGCCGTCTTAAGAGTGCTTACGGTGAATATATTAAGCCTGTACTTGCTGAAATGAAACAGTATATTCCACTGAAAAAACAGCTTTTTGAAACAGAAGGAACTATTAAAATCCTTCAGAATGAAGAACTTGTACAGCTTCGTGCCTTTATCCAGCCAAAACTTGCTGAAATTGACATTCAGACAGAAGAACTGGACAAACTTACTCAGAAATTCCGTGATGCAACACGTAAAATTGATGAATATCATCTGAAGCAGGAAAAGAAAATGAAGGATCTGCGCATTAAGAATGCTGCTGAACTTCGTGCTCTTGGACGCAAGATTTCAATCAAATCTCAGGCTGCAAAACTTGAAGCAGAACTGAACATGAGTGCTGATGAAATCCGTAACGTTTATACAGAAATCCAGAAAATTGAACGCAAACTTCGTAAATTGGAATTCGATTTTGAAAACTCAGTTGATGATATTCTTGAAATGGCCAGAAAAATTGAAGAAGGCCGAGTAATGATGGAAAAAGCAAAGAACAAACTTATCGAAGCAAACCTTCGTCTGGTTGTTTCTATTGCAAAAAAATATACAAACCGGGGACTTCAGTTCTTTGATCTGGTTCAGGAAGGAAATATCGGTCTGATTAAAGCTGTTGAAAAGTTCGAATATCGCAAAGGATTCAAATTCTCTACATACGCTACATGGTGGATCCGTCAGGCTATTACCCGTTCAATTTCAGACCAGGCACGTACAATCCGTGTTCCGGTTCATATGATTGAACAGATTAACAAGGTTGTTCGTGAAAGCCGTCAGCTTATGCAGAAACTTGGCCGTGAACCAACCGACGAAGAAATTGCACAGCAGCTTGGATGGCCACTTGCCCGTGTTAAGCAGGTTAAAAACGTTGCCCGTGAACCAATCTCCCTTGATACACCAATCGGAGAAGAAGAAGACTCATTACTTGGAGACTTCATCGAAGATAAAGACGTTGAAAATCCAGCAAACGCAACAGCTTACACTATGCTTCAGGAACAACTGAAGAAAGTTCTGAGCACTCTGCCACCACGTGAACAGGAAGTTCTGAAAATGCGTTTCGGTCTTGAAGACGGTTATTCGCTTACTCTTGAAGAAGTTGGACTTTATTTCGATGTTACTCGTGAACGTATCCGTCAGATTGAAGCAAAAGCTTTAAGACGCCTTCGTCACCCACGCCGTGCAAACGAACTTAAAGATTATATGTAATGGTCTGTCAAGGTAACACCTGACACCTTAATAGACAGAAAATACTTTTTTTAATATAATTTAGCGATTAAATTTATAAGGAAATATTCATGGTTACAGCAGATATTTTTGAAAAATTAAAGGACTTACAGGACATTCTGGTAAACAAATATGAACTGGAAGCCAAAATTGAAGATGCTCCAAAACACCTTGGAATTCAGGAAGAACTTCTTGCAAAACTCAAGAAGGAATACATTGTAAAAAATGCTTCTTATGAAGAATTGAAATCAAAAATCGGTGAACTTAAGGTTGAACTGGACGCAGCAATCAAGTTGCGTGAAGACGGTGAAAAATCAATGGACAACATTTCTACTCACCGTGAATATGAAGCCCTTGAAAAACAGATTAATGAAGCAAAGATTAAAGAAGAAGATCTGAGAAAAGAACTTAAAACTCATGAAGATGCTCTTCAGAGAATGAATGATGATCTTAAAAGCAACGAAGACATCATTAAATCTCAGGAATCTGATATTACAAGTGCAAAACAGTCTATCGACAAAGAAATTGCAAAATATAACAGTGAACTTGCAAAACTTCAGGAAAAAGAAAGCTCAATTACACCAAGCCTTGATCAGGAAATCCTTTTCAAATTCGAAAGAATTATCCAGAGAAATTCTGAAGGTATTGTTGCTGTTAAGAATGGTGTGTGTACAGGTTGTCACATGATTCTTCCTGCACAGTTTGCAAACCAGGTTCGCGAAATTACTGAAGGTTCTGAAAACGGCGAAATAAAATTCTGCCCTTACTGTTCACGCGTTCTTTTCTACGAAAAGTCAGAAGATGGCGAAAACGAAAGCTACTTCAGCATGGACGAAGCAGGTTCTCTTGCGGGTCTTGATGATGACGACTTTGATGAAGATGAAGATCTTGATGATGACGACAGAGAAGATGATATCTACGAAAAAGAAAATGACTTCTCTGATGACTCTGACGATTCTGATCTTGATGATGAAGAACCGGAAGATGACGAAGATCAGGAATAGTTAATTATCAGACAGAACACATGATCGCGCGGGGCGGGCTTATGACAGCCTTGCGCCCGTGAGGTAAAGTCCGGGCTCCGCCGGAAAAAATGCCGGGTAATAACCGGGCGTCACGGGAAGTTGTACTTAGTACATAACCCTTTGGCGACAGATAGTGCAACAGAAATTGTACCGCCAGGTAACTGGTAAGGGTGAAAAGGCAGTGTAAGAGACTACCGGGTTTCTGGTAACAGAGGCCGCTTGTAAACCTCATTTGGAGCAAAATTAAGCAGCAGTTTGGTTTTCCGGACTATAAACTGCGGGTAAATTGCTAAAGGCATCTGGTAACAGATGTTTCGGATAGATGATTGTGGCAGCTTTTTGCTGTAACAGAACCCGGCTTACTGTTCTGCCTGTTTTTTTATTTTAAAAACAATTAAAAATCATATATAATAAAGAAAATGGACGAGTACGAATTCAAAAACGATAATACAGCAATAAGAAAAAGCCATTTTATTCGTAATATTCTATTCAGTTTACTTGCTGTCCTTGTTTTTTCAGTTTTTGTTTTTACAATCATATTTTTTGCAAAAAAATATTCAAAAAGCCATATTACTGCGAAAACACTTGCCCGTTATTGGGCGGATTCTGATTCCTCTAAATATGAAAAAATCTATAAAGACGGAAAAGAACTGCTTCAAGCCGATCCCTTCAATAATACAGCATTAATTTATTATGGTTATGCATGTTTTTACCTGGCAGTTTCACAGACCGATTCTTCATTAATTCAAGGTTATCTGGATGAATCAATTATTTCTCTGAGACAGGCTCTTTATTCAGCAAGGGAAAAAACTATTCCTCAAATCCATTACATGCTTGGAAAAGCATATTTTTATAAAAATAAGATGGCAGAAAATTTTTATGCAGATCTGACTATTGAAAACCTGAACAAAGCTCTTCAGAGTGGTTATCAGGCTGATGATATTTACGAATACCTTGGAATGAGTTATGCAGCATTAGGAAAAACTACAGAAAGTATCGCAGCTTTCAGTGAAGCACTTCTTGTCAGGGAATCTGATAATCTTCTGGTTTCAATTGCAGAGCAATACATGAAAAATGGAATGTATAATTCAAGTAAACAGTATCTGTTCCGTGTAATAAATTCATGTGAAAACGATCTTTTAGTTGAAAAAAGCCGCATTATGCTGGCAAATATATACCTTGAAGAGGAAAATTACGTCGATGCACAGAAGGAATTTGAAGAAGTTCTGAAAAAAAATGAGAATTCTGATGACGGACATTATGGAATTGGTGTAATATATGAAAAGCAGGGAAATTTGGTTTTAGCCCGTTCAGAATGGAGAAATGCCTTAAAAATCCGTGCTAACCATCAGGGTGCGTTAAAAAAATTATCTGAGACAAAAAAATAGGGGAAATATAAAATGGGATTTTTTGACAGATTTTCAACAGATATTGGTATTGACCTGGGAACTTGTAACACACTTATTTATGTAAGAGGAAAGGGGATCGTTATTGATGAACCTTCTGTTGTTGCAGTTGAAAAAGGTACAAAGAAAATTGTTGCTGTTGGTTCAGATGCCAAACAGATGCTCGACCGTACACCAGGTAACATTCTTGCAATCCGCCCTCTGGGTGACGGTGTTATTGCTGATATCGATTCCTGCCAGATTCTTATCGAATACTTCATTAAAAAAATTACACCAAAACATCAGCTTATCAAATCGCTTCGTATGAAAATTGGTATTCCTTCCTGTATCACAGAAGTTGAACGTCGTGCTGTTGTTGAAGCAGCTCTTAAAGCTGGTGCAAAGGAAGTTGAAGTTGTTGCAGAAAGTCTTGCAGCAGCTATTGGTGCACAGATTCCAATTTACGAACCGGCTGGCCACATGGTTTGTGATATTGGTGGCGGGACAACTGAAGTTTCGGTTATTTCACTTGGTGGTATGGTTGTTACACATTCTATCCGTGTTGGCGGTGACAAGTTTGATGAAGCAATTGTAAACCACATCAAGAATACTCATAACCTTCGCATTGGAAAAGGTGCTGCTGAACGTCTAAAGATTCAGATTGGTTCTGCTGCCGCCGAAAAAACAATCGAAAAAATGGAAATAAAAGGTACAGATGCTATTACAGGGCTTCCACGCCGTCTTGAAATTGACAGTGTTGAAGTTCGTGAAGCACTGAAAGAACCTGTTACAAAAATTGTTGAAGAAGTAAAAAATGTTCTGGGACTTACTCCTCCTGAACTTGCAGCAGATATTATTGAACGCGGAATTATTATGACTGGCGGTGGCTCTATGCTCCGCGAACTTCCAAAGCTCATTTCTAAAGAAACAGGTGTTCCTGTTATTCTGGTTGAACGCCCGCTTGAATGTGTTGCACTGGGAGCCGGTCAGGCCTTTGAACTTTTCAAGGATATGACTGCTGACAGAATGATTTACGATTCATTGTCATAGAGTCTGCCATGAAACCAAAGGCACGTTTCAATTTTCGTTTCAGTATTTCAGAACTGCTCTTAATTGTTCTGGTTCTCGCATCGTGTATTTTTCTTGGATTCAGTTCAAAAAGCTTTGTAGTGAATTTTAAGAATGTAGGATTCTCTATTTTTTCTTCTGTTGAAAAAGGGGTAGTAACAGTTACCAGGGGAATACGCAATACATTTACTTCTGCTAAGGAACTTAGAAAACTTAAAACTGATTATGATGGACTTGTAGCTAAACTTGAAAATTACGAGCAGATGCAGCGAAGCAATGCTGATATCCGAAAAGAAAACGAACGCCTTAAGGAACAGCTTGGGTTTTCAATCTATATGGAATCAAAAAATATTCCATGCCAGATAATTTCACGTGATCTGGATAATCTTTACTCTTACCTGACAATCAATAAAGGAAGTGTAAACGGTATTAAGAAAAATATGCCTGTTGTTGCTTTCCAGAATGGAAATCAGGGGCTGGTTGGTAAAATTGTTGAAGTCGGTACTTTTACAAGTCAAATTATGCCAATCTACAATTTGAACTGTATGGTTTCTTCAAGAATCCAGAACTCCCGTGAAATCGGGCTTGTAAACGGAAATGGAGATCCTAACGAACCCCTTTCTATGCAGTATATAAGAAAGCGGACTTTGGACAGTCTTCACTACGGAGATATTATTGTTACATCCGGCGAAAACGATAATTATATGCGTGATATTCCTGTAGGAACTATTTCAAAGATTACTTCAATTGATTATAACTCATCATTAAATATTGAACTTACTCCAATTATTGATTTTTCACGTCTCGAAGTTGTTTTTGTAGTAAATATGAAGGAACTTAATGACAAGAAAAACCTGGAGGATTCAAATGGCTAAATCTTTCCTGGTTTCAATTCTCATAATTTTTAGTGCCGCTCTTGTTGAAAGCACAATCCTGGTAAATCTTTATATTCTACCTGTAATTCCTGACTTAGTTTTAATTGTATGTGTATACCTTTCTCTTTTGAACGGTAAAACTTACGGTCAGCTCAGCGGTTTCGTTTCAGGTATTATTCTAGATTCAATAACAGGTGTTCCATTCGGATTAAAT
>JAHBAD010000127.1 GCA_018385395.1 Treponema sp. | reverse complement strand
TATCTTTGTTTTAATGAATTACGCGAAGGAACAGAAAATGGTGTATGCCGAGCATTTGAAGCGGGGCTGAATAGTTTCTTTGACCCGCTTCACATGCAGCTGTCGATCGCTGCAAAGCAGCTACCTTACCAGGGGCTTGGGGGCGGGCCCCCAAACTAGCGTCCTGACACACCCATTTTTGTGACTGGGAGTAATTCATTAAACTTGAATAAACAAATCTACTTGATTTAATACTACATTTAATATAACCATTTTTCCTTGTTAAATCACTAATTTTTTCCAAAATGAAGATAAGAAATGAAATCCTGTGGCATCGAATATGCTCCGGATGATTTATGAACAGCCATGATTTTGATTCTTTTTTATCAGAAGATGACATTACTCCTGGGGCTGCCACTGCAGGTCTTTAAATCTAACTGAAATAAAGATATTATTACTATCAGTAATTATTCAAGGAGTGACTTCATGGCAATTTTAGTTACAGGAGGGGCCGGATTTATCGGCAGCCACACTGTTGTTGAACTTCAAAATGCAGGTTACGACGTAGTTGTTCTTGATAACCTTGCAAACTCAAGCGAAAAATCTCTTGAAAGAGTAGAAAAAATTACAGGCAAATCAGTTAAATTCTACAAGGCTGATATTCTTGACCGCGACGCTTTGAACAAAGTGTTTGATTCTGAAAAGATTGATTCTGTAATTCACTTTGCAGGTCTTAAGGCTGTAGGCGAATCGGTTGCAAAACCTTGGGAATACTACGAAAACAATATTTCAGGAACTCTCACCCTGGTTGATGTAATGAGAAAACATAACTGCAAAAACATCATTTTCTCTTCATCAGCTACAGTTTACGGAGACCCGGCATTCATTCCTATAACAGAAGAATGTCCTAAAGGACAGTGTACAAATCCTTACGGCTGGACAAAATCTATGCTGGAACAGATTTTAACCGACATGCAGAAAGCAGACCCTGAATGGAACGTAATTCTTCTGCGTTACTTCAATCCTATTGGAGCTCATAAATCGGGAACTATGGGAGAAAATCCAAACGGAATTCCAAACAACCTTATGCCTTACGTTACACAGGTTGCAGTTGGAAAACTTAAGGAACTTGGAGTTTTTGGAAACGATTACGACACTCCTGACGGAACAGGTGTTCGCGATTACATTCACGTTGTAGACCTTGCTGTCGGTCATGTAAAAGCTCTTAAAAAGATTGAAGAAAAAGCAGGACTTTGCATTTACAACCTGGGAACAGGTCAGGGCTACTCAGTTCTGGATATCGTAAAAAACTTTGAAGCCGCAACTGGCGTAAAAGTACCTTACGTAATCAAAGCACGTCGCCCTGGCGACATTGCTACCTGCTACGCCGACCCTGCAAAAGCAGAACGGGAACTTGGCTGGAAAGCTGAACGCGGCATTAAAGAAATGTGTGAAGATTCATGGAGATGGCAGTCAAATAACCCGAACGGTTACGAAGACTAAAAGAGAAAGGGGTTGTCCAATAATTAGGGTGCACTTCATGTCATTCTTTTGGACAACCCCTTTTTTTATTACAGAGAGCCTGTAAGTTTTGCAATCAGGGCCATGCGGGCAAACATACCGTATTTTACCTGCTTGAAGTATGCGGCTCTTGGGTCGTCATCAACTTCAGGAAGAATTTCATTTACACGTGGAAGCGGATGAAGAACAATCATATTCTTCTTTGCTTTCTTCATTTTTTCTTTGTCCAGAATGTAACTGTCCTTAAGACGAATGTAATCCTGTTCATTAAAGAAACGTTCCTTCTGAACACGTGTCATATAAAGAATATCCAAATCCCCTATTACTGAATCAAGGTTTTCTGCCTGAATGAACTGGGCGCCTTTTGGCTCAAGAATATTGTGAATCATATAGTCTGGAATTGTCAGTTCTTTAGGACTGATGAATACAAATTTATTGTTCGGATAACGTACCATTGCTTCTGTAAGGGAGTGAACTGTACGTCCGAATTTCAGGTCTCCACAGAAACCGATTGTTTTGCCTTCTGTACTTCCAAGAAGCTGTCGGATTGTAAGAAGGTCTGTAAGAGTCTGTGTCGGATGATAGTGGCCGCCGTCACCTGCATTGATAATCGGGCAGGTAGAATACTTGCTTGCCAGAAGAGCGGCCCCTTCTTTTGGTGTACGCATAGCTATTACATCGGCATAAGAAGAAACTACGCGGATTGTATCGGCCAGTGTTTCACCTTTTGTAGAAGATGTATAACTTGCATCTGCAAATCCTTCTACTGCACCACCTAAACGGAGCATTGCAGCTTCAAAAGAAAGACGGGTTCTTGTGCTTGGCTCAAAAAAAAGTGTCGCAAGAATTTTCCCACGACACACATCAATATAATTGGAAGGATCAACAATAATCTGTTCTGCAAGAGAGCAGATTTCATCGATTTCTGATACTGTAAGATCATCCGGCTGGATTAAATGACGTCCCTGTAACATAGTGATAAAATTATAGCAAATTTTTATAGTAATTTACAATG
>JAHBAD010000080.1 GCA_018385395.1 Treponema sp. | reverse complement strand
GAGATATGTTTACAATTTCTGATGATTTCTTCGATAGATATTCAGAACAAATCAAGACAATGAGATGCATTAGGGAAGAAAAACATGAAGAAACGCATGATTTCTGTAAATGTGATAATTTGATCGATAAAACTTGTTATTATGAAAATGGTATTATTGTTGACTATAAGGCATATGATGGTAGTATAGCAAATATTTCTTTCACACAAAAATTACCTAATGAAACACTTACTAATATAATTGGGATTAGCCTAAAACAATTTATGAAAGAAAACTATTTTGAAAATGGTTATCTTTTTGAGGATTATTGCTGTTCCTTTAATTATGATAATTTCTATAATTTTTGCTTTCAAACAGAAAATGATATTATTACCTCTGTTATGGTTTCTCTATCTTTATAATCAATATAGATAGTGTACAATAAAGTTCGCAATTTCGTATCTAAAATTGAAAAAAGGCATTGAAAACGCCAGAGTAAATACCTGCAAGCTCAACGTGCGCCATAACAGCCGGGATGTAAACGTGAGTTTTTTAATGATAAGGGGAAAAGCCTTTCCCCTGGGTTCAGTCACGAGTCGCTACACAAGTGCCAAAGCAAGCTTTGACACTTGCTCCGCTTTGTCGTGCCTTCACCACACGCCTTTCGCCTAGGGCTCCGCCCTAAGACCCGATAGGTAAATTACTGTCGACATTTGCTATTTTACGCCTTAGCAAATGTCAAAAAATCAGCAGGTGTCATAACTCGTACTGTAGAATTTTTATAATCAGCTTGATTCCTTGTTACAATAATATCTGCGTTGATTTATTGTGCAGCCTCATGCTGAACGGAATCTTCAAAATCGCTCCAATCAGATTCAAGTGCGTTGCGAATACAAGTCTCATCGACACCTGCCACAGAAACCGTTGTTAAAAGATTCTTCATTACTTGTTTTGCTTCTTTCGCATCGTGCAAAGTGCGTTTTGCAATATAAAAAATATCTGTGCATGATGCAGCTGAAATATAAAAATCATAATCCGCAGCTTTCCTTAATGCGTTCTTCTCGGATTTCTGCAATTGTTATTGGTCTGCATGTTTTCAATACGCCTTAGATTGCATGAAGGGCTTTTATTCTTTTGTCGCCAATAGTCTGTGTTACATCAGGCTTTGGTTTATCAACAATTCGTATGAGATTTTTTTTTCCGCTGAAATTACGAAGTCCATCATCAATTGCAACAACTGTGTTTCCATCAATATATCCTTTTACGGCTAACATAACGCACCCCCTTCATAAAGTTTTATCATATTATAGCCCATTCTCGTACAAATTTGTACGAGAATTGCGTTGCGACAGCGCTCTTTTTTTATTCCATTACAAAAATATAATCTTTTTTTGTTTTCCAAGATTCATGATTTTTATATAAATCGTTTATTGATTTCATTACTTTTGAAATTGACATATATTTACGAGACTCAAGTTTCCCAGAGGAAGAAAGATATTTTAAATAAATACGTCTACAATAATCAGTTTTTTATTCAACATGACTACTTCAAAAATAACCCTTTATAGTCCCCTACCCACTTATATGATATAATATTCTCTATGGCAATTAAGGTAATCATTCTTCTTGGACTCAAACATTCTGGAAAATCTACTCTTGGAAAAACTATGGCATCCCAGCTTGGATATGAATTCGTAGACACTGACGCTCTTATTGAAGAAGCTGCCGGCATAAGTGTCCGTGATTTATACAATCAGAAAGGAGCCGCTGCATTTCTCGAAGCAGAAGAAAATATTTGTAAAGAACTGGCCGAAAATATTGGGGACAGAAAAATGGTTATTTCTACAGGAGGCGGCATTTGTGATAATCCGCCGGCCCTTGTTCATTTGAAAAGTGCAGGAGATTTTATTTTCCTTCAGAACGATTTGAATATCTCAATTAACCGCATTGTTAGAAAAATTGATATTGGGGAAGACGGAAAATTTACAAATATTCCTGCTTTTATCAGAAGTCAGAATCCGCAGTCAATCATCGATATAAAAAAAATGCTCCGCGCGAAGTTCGAAGAACGCGAAGAGCTTTACAAAAAAATCAGTGATAAAATTGTTTTGCTGGAAGATGCTTCTATTGAAGCAAATCTTTCTAGTCTGCTGGATGCCGTAAACTAATCTAGTTACATCCACATCCTTCTGAACCGCATCCGCCGTCGCCACATCCACAGTCGCTGCCGCATCCGCCGCCGCAACCACCACATCCGCCGCCGCATCCGCGTGGTGGATTAAGTTCTTCTTCTGTTGCATCGCGAACTTCCAGAACTTCAACATCAAAATGAAGTGTTTTTCCTGCCAGTTCATGGTTTCCATCAAGAGTAACCATTTCATTATTAACATTAAGGACGCGAACAATTCTTGGTCCCTGATTTGTCTGTGCGTAAAATGCCATTCCAATTTCTACAGCTGATGCATCTGTATCAAATTCAGACATTGGTACATCAAAAACAAGTTCCTTGTTATAGTCACCGTATGCTTCTGCAGGAGCAATTGTACAATTAAATTTATCGCCTGCTTCTTTTCCTTCAAGTTCTTTTTCGAGCCCAATAATCAGTTCATTGCGTCCTGCAACAAACCCTAATGGTTCACGGCCTTCGCTCATTGAAGAATCAATCACAACTCCGTCATCATCTTTAAGTGTGTAATTAATGCTTACAAATTTATTTACTTCGATTTTCACTACATTCTCCTTAAGTTTACCAGCCCATCATATCTTCAGAGCCTTTTGCATTATCCTGAATTACTTCTGTTACTTCCGGACAAGCATCTTTCAGGTAGCGTTCAATTCCCATCTTAAGTGTCATAACAGCCATTGGACAGCTTCCACATGCACCAACAAGGTTCAGATGAACTGCATTATTTTCATCAATGCAAACAAATTCCATATCGCCACCATCAGCCTGCAGCTGTGGACGGAACATTTCAATTGCTTCAAGGACGGTTTCCTGTAATTTTGAGTCTGCCATTTTATACCTCTATGTTAAAGATACTAGAAATAGGAATATTTTACCATAATAATATGTTTTATTTCGTGAAAGCCTGTTTTAATAAAACAGGAACAAGCATTGATGAAACTATAATCAGAAGAATTACTGCTGTAAAATATTTTGGTTCAATAAGATTTGTAGAAAGCCCTTTAGTTGCAACAATAAGGGCAACTTCACCGCGAACCATCATACCAAGTCCAACCTGATAAGATTCTTTCCAGCTGTATCCTAATATTTTTGAAATACCGCCACAACCAATAATCTTACTGATACATCCGATAATTACAAATGCAATTGCAAACCAAAGAATTTCTGTACTCATACCAGAAAGATCAGTTTTTAGCCCGATACTTGCAAAGAAAACCGGACTGAAGAACATGTATGAGTTAATGTCGATTTTAGATTCCATGTAAGACGCATCTTTCAAACTGCAAAGAACAATGCCTGCAATATAGGCCCCTGTAATATCAGCAATGCCAAAAAAACGTTCAGCGCAGAATGCAAAAATCAGAGCAAGGCCAAGAGCGTAAATTGGGATTCGGTGTGAACGAGGATGACGTCCATCGTACCAGCTGAAAACTTTATACATTGCAAATCCGACAAGGATTGCAAATACAAAGAAAAGAACCGTTTTAAGGATAATCATAAGATATCCGCCTTTTCCCGAACTTACACCAAGGACAACAGTTAAAACGATAATTCCAATTACATCATCGATAATTGCAGCAGAAACAATTGTCTGCCCGATGTCAGAATTGATTTTACCATACTCTTTGAGAACGGCAACAGAAATACTTACAGAAGTTGCAGTAAGAATTGTTCCCACAAACATACATTTGAAAAAGTTCTGTGTTCCAAATCCGTCAAAACCGAAAAAGAAAAATGACATAATTGTTCCCATAACAAGAGGAACAAAAACACCGCAGCAGGCAATAGCAGTTGCCTTAGGTCCTGATTTAATAAGGGAGTTCAGATTTGTGCTTAATCCTGCAGAGAACATAATCAGAATTACGCCGATTTCTGACATATAAGTAATAAACTGATTTGCTTCAGCATAAATAAGGTTCGGTTCATTGCCACCAAAATTATTGAACCACGGAATAAAACGTAGAAGAAGACCTGCTACAATCATACCGGCAACTTCAGGAATACCGATTTTTCTTGCTGTAATTCCAAGATATTTCGCAACAATTACAATCAGACCCACAGAAAGAAGAATCTGAAGAATTATTTCAGTATTTGGAAGAGAATTCATACTAGCCTCTATTTGGGGAAAATATAATGATGTAGTTTATCGAAATAGAGGCCGCCTGTTAAGCATCAAGGCTTTCTAGTTTTCGGTTCAGTTCCAGAACACGGGCATGAAGATAATGGTCTACAGTCTGATGTTCAAGAATTCCCATTGTCTTTCCGTCTTCGTCAACTATCGGGATTGCTTCAACATCGTAATCGTCAAAAAGAGCATAAACATTTGGGAGAAGATCATTTGGACTACAAGTGATTACAGGACGATCCATAACATCAACGGCGAGCATTGAAAAAGCAAACTCACCAATCTGCATTACTTCCTTAAGATGTTCAAGCACAATAACTCCAATCAGTTTTCCATTATCATCCTTAACCACATAATTCAGGTTGTGCTGGCGGCTGAAACGATCAAGTACAGAATCTAGCATAGCTGTTTCATTTACCACAGTGGGAGAATTATAATCGCAGATATAATCGTTGCCCCACATAACATCCTTTACCTTTGCGGTTTTACGGATGTCTTCAACTGTAACATTGAGTCCCACTTCCCCAGCTTTTGTAACGCCGGACTTAACACAAACAGGACCAATCAGCTGAACGATAAATGTTGTTGCAGTAATGATAAGCATAATCTGAGGCCCGATTGAATCCGGGAAATCATTTCCTGCAGCAATAGAAAGACCAATGGCAACACCGGCCTGACTCAAAAGACAGAACGGAAGATACTTCTGAACTGTTACAGGAGCTTTAGTAAGCCAGGCTCCAAACATTGAACCGATTGTTTTTCCAAATGTGCGTCCCACAACATAAAGAACTGCAAGGAGACCAAGGAACGGAGTGATAATCCAGATGTTCAGTTTTGCACCGACCAGAACAAAAAAGAGAACGTAAACCGGCGGTGTAAATTTCGAAGTAAGATTGAAGACCGATTTTGTTTTTGCGTGACTGAAGTTTACCATGAAAAAGCCCAGAGACATGGCCGAAAGAATGTTGTCCAGGTTCAAAGCTTCACAGACGCCTGTGCAGAGAAAAAGTGCTCCCAAAGAGAAAGATAAAATGCGGCCATCATCGTTCGGCAGAAAGTGCATGATTACACGAAGAAGCCCGCCAAAAAAAAGTCCCACGAAAACAGATCCGAAAATGTCACGGACAATAACAAGAAGCTGAATGCCGAAGGAATCAACTTTGCCTCCGAGAAGTGAAGCTGCAATTGTAGAAGCAACTGTATAAAGAATAAGGGCCACTGCATCGTCCATTGCAACGATTCCGTAAACTGTTGTTGTAAGAGGACCTCGAGTTCTGTATTCAACAAGAACATCTGTTGTAGCGGCAGGTGCTGTTGCGGCACAAATTGCTCCAAGAACAACACCGATGGAAACTGCGTATCTGACATCATTTGTGAAAAGCCAGACTACCAGAGTAATCACTCCACCCACAATAATTGCCGGAGTAATTGATTCAAAAATCAGAATGCTGACAAACTGTTTTCCGTATTTTTTTACAGTGCCCAGTTTAAGTTCCCCGCCAACCAGAAAACCGATAAGTGTAAGTGAAACGGTACTTATTGGATTAAGGGCAGCAATAACCTGGGGCTCCAGTATGCGGAAACCTGAAGAACCAATAACAATTCCTATTACAATATATCCAACTACCTGAGGGATTTTAAGTTTCTTGAAAAGCCAGCCGCCAAGTGCACCGAAGAATAAAATAATGCCAAGAAGAAGAACCAGTTGAACTCCCTGAAGTTGCCAGAAATGCATAGCTTCTGGAAGAAGTGAAGATATTGGGTTATCCATAAATTAAATCTTATCCTTTATATAAAGAAATTTATACAGTTCAGTTGCACTTACAAGCTTGCGGCCATATTCCCGGGTTTCTGTATATGGAAGAGTTTCCAGAAATAAGTCTTCAGGGATATTCTTAAGACCGAATCCAAATGCCGAACTCTGTTTCCATTTTCGAACACGGGAAATTCCTGCATTGTATGAATAGAATGCATCAAGATAGTTTCCATCCAGGCGACTGATCAGATTTCCAAGATACCATGCCCCGAACTCGATATTTGTTTCAGGATCAGTTAAGTCATAGTCTGACTTTTTCAGACGCTTCGCCACGTCTTCGGCAGTAAAAGTCATAAGCTGGCTTAATCCCACCGCGCCTGCAGAACTTGTCACATCGGAATCAAAAAAACTTTCACTGCGAATCAATGCAAAAAGAACTTCAGGCTCAATATCATATTTTTCTGCGTACTTTGTAATGAACTCGTCATAACACTTTGGAAAACAATACGAAAGAATTTCGCGGCTCGAGCCTACAGGACTATAATTTGCATAACGGGACGCAATGCGAAGACTTTGAGGATAATAGTCATCACGTCCGTTGGAACATTTCTGAAGAAGTCTGCAGATATTTATTACTGTCTCTTCTGAAACCAGACACTGACCAAGACGAACCCATTCATTGTAAATTTTTTCAGGGAATCCAAATGCTGCATAACCGCTTAAAAGTCTGTCTGCATCCGCATTCACTTTATAAGCTGTCTCACTCACAAAACCGCTACTGAAATCTTTTCGTGGAGCACAAAGTTCTTTTTCTAACTGCGCTTCAGAAAGTCCAAGATGTTTCGCAGCCTGCACTTTGTAGTATAAATCTGTGGCGCTATCTAAAGCAGTTTTTAATGCATTTCCAATTTCTTCTTCCAAAGATAAATCACCAAGAACAGAATCATCCGGAATACAGATTTTTTCCTGAAGAAGTCGCCCATAAATATATGCAAATTTTGCTGTAGCTTCTCGTGACGCGTGACCTTTCATTAATTTGTAAAGCTCACCAATTTCTTCGTATTCACCTTCAGAAATTAGTCTGTTGGCAAAAAGATCAAAAAAGTCATCATAGTAAGATGGATCTCCTAGTTCAAGGAGGTTTTCTTTTACAATCTTTATGCACCTGGCAGATGATTCTGTCAGAGATTCTTTCAAAAGATACCATCTGGCGTTGTCTTTTTTCTGAACCTCATCTGTAGAATTAAGAGCATTTTTATATGCAGCTGAAGCACGGGAATCATAACCTGTCACTTTGTCATAAAGGCGTCCTGCGTAGAACCAGCAGTAAAACTCCATTGGTGTTCCTTTTAACTCTCCGGCTTTTTCCTGAAACCAGCGAGCACTTTCTGTAATATCACCTGTTCCGTAGAGATGCGTTTTACCAATATCTGACATTAACTGTTCTGTACGATATTCAGGATGATCAGCAAAAATTTCTTCAAGAGAATCTAATTTTGAAAATGCACTGGAATAATTTCGTTTATAAACATCAGCACAAAAACCCGCAACAAAAGAAAAAGGCTCTTCAAAATCACCCGGATAATTATAATGGCTTTGAGTAAACGGCTTTTCAAGGTACCACTTTTTCAAATCATCTTCATATCCCTGAATGCTGCGTTTTCTCATTGCTTCAAGTTTCAGCGAAATAAGCGCATCATTACTTTCTGTTACTGAAACTTCTTTTGCTGTTGTAAGCATAAGACCAGTTTCTCTGCTTTCAGAAAAAATACGACAAGCAAGAAGAAGAGCCTCATCATCTGAATATAGTGAAACCAGTTTTTTTGCTGCAGCAACTTTTTCCTGAACATCTCCAAAAGTACAGAGAGTTTCCGCACTACGGCGTGCAACAAGAGGCGTTCCTTTCTTTACAGCCTTATTCAGTTTCTGGCGGGCACCTTTATAATCTTTTTTTGAAATAGCTCTTAGTGCAATAAAATAATTACTGTCATCCCCAAAATCTTTTACGCTTTTTGCAGCTGAACTGGAGCACGAACAAAAAACAAGAGACATTGAAAATAAAAGGCAAAACTTTTTAAGCTGAACTTTATTCATAGAGAAAAAAAGGCGGCCTTTTTATGACCGCCTTCCATACAATTTTATTCCTGTGGAATCTTAATTTTGGTTCCTGAAATAATATAATCAGGATCTTTGATTCCATTGTATCTGGCGATTTTCTTATAACGCCATGGATTCTTATAATAAGTGTCAGCAATATCCCAAAGAGTATCGCCCCACTTAATTTTATAAATAATATCCGGTTTAGGTTCTTCTTTTGGAGGAGCCGGTGGTTCAGGTTTTACTTCTTCGGCTTCTTCAATAATTACAATTTCATCTTCTTTTGCAGAAGTTTCAATTACCGGTTCAGGTTCTTCTTCCGGTACCAGTTCTTCCTCTGGTTCTACCTCCGGAGTTTCAACTGCAACAGGTTCTTCATCTGAATGTCCACGTTTCAAAACATTAAGTTTTGATGGAATAACAAACAGAATAAGAAGAACTGCAATGATACAAATGATTGCACAGATTACGCAGATAATAACTGAAGTTTTTCTTTTTTTGCTGTCACCTTTCTCTTCATTTTCTGATTCACCAAGTTCTGTTTCTTTGTCATAGAGTCCTGTGAAGCTAATGCCATTAGCTGGTGCTGTTTCATATGAAGTAGTATTTTCTGCACGTGTAAGCTCATCATCAAAATCCCACTCCATTTCTGGATCAGCAGCAGAACCAGAAACCTGTTCTTCTTCAAAGTCTGGCAGATCGAAAAGTGAAGAATTATTTTCTACAGGCTCATCCCACATGGCAGCTTCTGCTGCGGCTGTAATGCCTTCTGTAGTTTCTTCGTTGAAGTCTGGAAGATCCAAATCGTCTGTAGTAAATGTATCTTCAGATGTTGATTCCTCGGGAACTGTATCGATACTAAAGTCATCCAGAGTTGTGTCAGCACTTGTTTCTTCAACAGGAGTTTCTTCCGGGAGTGACTGATCTGCAAGCGGATCTTTTTCAGGAACAGTTTCTTCCGTAACTGTCTCTTCAGAAATTGTCTCTTCCGGGAGTGGCAGGTCTCGAAGCGGATCTTCTTCAGGAACCTCGGTTGAAAAATCAGGAAGATCAAATTCATCTTCGCCATCAGAAATGTTATTTGTCTCTTCAAGATGGAAATCTTCAGGAAGTCCTTCAGAAGCAGGTTCTTCAACTAATGTTTCTTCAACTACAGGTTTTTCTTCCGAAGAGGTATTCTGAGATTCTTTACTTTCATTAAAAACCATTGCCGCTGCTAGAAGCCCTCCACCAGCAACAGCACCCGATGCAATAGAGTCTGTTTCCTCCACTACAGATTCTGCAGCCGGAGTTTCTTCCACCATATCATCCAAAGGCATTTCTGGAGGCAGCATAACTTCATCTTCAGAAACTGAAGTTTCAGTGATATCGTAATCAGAAACTTCCTCTGCCATACGTTCTTCAAGAGTACGGTTTACCAGTTCAATTGTTGTTTTACTCTCAATACCAGTTTCTTCATCAATAATGTTAGCAGAAAGCTCATTGTTTTCATCGATTGCCACATTAAAAGCGATGCTGGCATCCCCTCTCGGATGTTCATTGATATTATCAATCTGAAGAGTATCAACATATTCGGCATCATCCATGGATCCTTCTTCAGAACGATACAGGTCAACCATAACGCGAGTCTGGTTATTATGTGCAGTTGTCAGTTCCAGTTTTTTCTGATCTGGATGTCCTTCCTGCAATACAGGGAAAAAGGAACCGTCTGCGAGTTTAATTCCAATAGTCTTCATGGCATTCCTCTAATTTCTTTAATTTTAACTTATTTTACCTATTGGAACAATATTAATTTCTCTAATATAGTAGAAGATATGAAAACACGCATAGAAAGATTTTTTTACAAACAGGCTAAAAAACACTGGCGCTTCATGCGAAACTTAATTTATAATCGCATTCTTCTCTATATTTTGCTTATTCTTGTTCAAATTCTTGCTTTTTCAACCATATTCATTTGGGGCTTGAAATCATTAAGCATTTACCTGGGCGGAAGTTTTGTACTGACCACAGCTTTTTTTATTTTTCTTGTAAACTGCCCGGGAAAACTGGAGTTCAAAGTTACATGGCTCCTGCCTGTAGTAATTGCTCCTTTTTTTGGCATTGTTCTTTACGTAATTTTCCATACAAATACAGGCGGAAGGGCTTTGAAAAAAAACCTTCACAAAACAAAAAAAGATTCAAACCCGGTTCTTCTGGAAAACACAAAAAAACTCCGTGCCTTTGAAGAAAATAATCCTATAAGTGATTTTTCTGCCTATATTCGGAACGTTGGATCTTATCCGTCTTATCCCGAAAGTCAAATAGAATACTATCCAGGCGGAGAATTTTTTGTAAAAGACCTTATTAAAGAACTGAAAAAAGCAAAACATTTTATTTTTATAGAATTTTTCATTATCAGTGCCGATGAATCCTGGCTTGAAATTGTTAGTATTCTGAAGGAAAAAGCTGCTCAGGGAGTTGAAATTCGAGTCCTTTATGATGCAGTTGGATCTGTTTTTTCTGCCACAAAAGCACATCAGGAATTCCTGAAGGACGCCGGCATAAAATCAAAAATCTTCCTTCCACTGGCACCAGTTTTTGCAACACATCAGAATAACCGGGACCATAGGAAAATTGTTGTAATTGACGGAAAAGTTGCGTTTACCGGCGGCGTTAATATTTCTTCAGAATATTTCAATCGCGTTCATAAACGCTTCAAATACTGGAAAGATACAGCCGTAAAAATTCAGGGCGAAGCCGTAAAAACTTTTACTACCATGTTCCTTCAAGGCTGGAATATTTTTTCTAAAGAAACTGAAGATTATGCAAAATATATAGGAATGACAAAAAGCAGCCCCATTCAAAAGAAGGAGAATTCCAAACACAATGGTGTCATAATCCCATATGGCGATGATGCCTATAACAATGAAGACATTGCTGAAAACACCTATTCATATATTCTGAGCCATGCAAAAAAATATGTTCACATTACAACCCCTTATGTAATGATTGATACAGTTCTCATGAACGAACTTTTGTTTGCTGCTCACCGTGGCGTAGAAGTCTCAGTCATAGTTCCATCAAAACCTGATCATTTCATTTCTTTCTGCATTGGAAAAACTTTTTTGAAAGATTTGATTGATGGAGGGGTAAAAGTTTTCACTTACGATGAAGGATTCATTCACGCAAAGAATTTTACAGGTGATGACATTATGGCAACTGTAGGTTCTGTAAACCTTGATTACCGAAGTTTCTTTCATCATTTTGAGTGCGGTCTGTTTATGTATGATTGTGAAATAATTAAAAAAATTGAGGGGGATTTTCAGGAAACGATGCAGCATTCTACTGAAATGACCGCGGAGACATATAAAAAACTCTCACCATTCATCCGCTTTGTGGGAAGAATAATGAGAGTTTTTGCACCGATTATGTAATCTGATTAAAACAAAAACTTAGAATGTGTATGTGTATTCAGCCATGTAAAACAGTTCGTTTACAGTACCGCCGAATTTTTCTGCAATATTGTAGTCCGAAACTTTTGAAACACAGCCTTTGTCATCATATTTAATGATGATACGTTCACAAACTTTATTCCCGCTTTCCAGAACGTTATAAACAGTTATTTCTGTAAGAAGACCTGCAGCTGAATAACGGAACACCCACTGCTTTGCACCTTCGAGTGTGTCAAAAGTAGTGATTGTATCGATTTTGCCATCATCTTTATAAGTGTAGATTGTCTCAGAATCCAGAGCGCCATCAGCAAGATAATTGCATTCTTTTGAAATACGACCGGCTTCATCATATTTGTTGATTGTTTTCCATACCAGCGCACCGCGTGCATCATAGCCTGTTTCATCAACCAGAAGATTATTGTCGTATTTGTAGATTGTCTTGTTTTTCAGGTTTCCATCGGCATCATAGTCGTTGGCTTCTGTCTTTGCACCCTTCTTGTAAACAAACTCTGTTTTCCAGATAAGTTCATTATTGGCACCGTAAAGAGTCTGATTCAAAGTATTTCCCATTGAATCGTATGTTGTCTTTACTGTGTTTTCCAGATTTCCCCGTGGTGAATACTGAACTGATTCTGCATCATTTCCTGCAGCATCAATTGTATGGGTAATTTTGCCTGTAATTGTTTTAAAATAATCACCGAACTTTGTTGCTATTGAATATTCTGTACATGTGTAAGATTTTACGCCGTCTTTTAACGGAACATAATCCATAACATCAAGACCAAAAACTGATAAACTCAAAGATGCTGCAAATACTGCAGCCAGGATTTTTTTCATATCAAACCTCCAGAGTAGTTCTCAAAATAATCTATTATCTCTAATTATAATATCGGATGCTTTATTCTGATAGTTAATTTATTTCTGCGGGAAAAACTAAAATCTGCTATACTTCACAGTATGACACCAGAACAGTTCAAGGCTTTTTCATCATTCAGAAATGATTTCAAAAAAAAGATTTCTGAATGGTCCAGATTTAATGATGACCTGATTTCACTCCAGGAAGCCGCTGCTGCAAAAGGGAGTAAATCGGGGACAGCTGATTATAAAATAGAAACTCCTGTCTGTTACAACACCACTCTGGACGAAGTGACAGAGGAAGATGATATAAAACTGATTGTTATTGGTGATAATCCCGGAAAAAATGAACAACTGGAGAAAAACCGCCGCTATCTTGTAGGACTTGCAGGAAAACTTGGAGAAAAATTCTTTGCCGAAAACCCGGAACTTGGCACAGATTTCCGTAAAAACGTCATAATCCTTAATAAAACGCCCGTTCATTCAGCAAGAACAGAACATCTTCACTACATAATCAAAAATGGGCGCCCCGAAATTGCAGAACTGATTCAGGAAAGCCAGGTCTGGATGGCAGAAGCCACTGCCCGACTGCACATGGCACTGTGTCAGGGCGCTGCCGCAGAGTCCCAGTCCGTTTTAACGGCTTCACAGGGCGCCACTCAACATAAGCCTTACTTATCACAAGTTCCACTGCCACAGCTCTGGCTCGTCGGCTACGCCGAACTTAAAGGAAAAGGCCTTTTCCTGTCATACAGGGACACCCTTCTTGAAACTTACAAAAATGCAGGAAAACAGGATCTTTTTACTGACACAGTCTTTACTTTCCAGCATTTTTCCATGAACCGCTTCACCATAGATTTGAACGACTTTCGAAAAAAACAAGGGGGGACAGCCCCCCAATCAAAACAAGGGGGGACAGCCCCCTATTCAAAACAAGGGGGGACAGACCCCTATTCAAAACAAAAGGGGACAGACCCTCTATCAAAACAGGAGGGGACAGACCCCCTATCAAAACAAGGGGGGACAAACCCCTATTCAAAACAAGGGGGGACAGACCCTCTATCAAAACAAGAGGGGACAGACCCCCAATCAAAACAAGGGGGGACAGACCCCTATTTTTCAGACTTAAGCCGGGATTTGAAAACATTGGGCTCACTTCACCGAAAAGATATTTTTGGAGTATAATAGAAACATTATGGAAGTATTTCTTGGTATATCTGCCGCCGACGGTGTCGGAATCGGTACAGCTTTTGTTATTCCGGAGCCGGTAAAACGCGC
The DNA here is from genome assembly GCA_018385395.1 of Treponema sp. GTDB lineage: Bacteria > Spirochaetota > Spirochaetia > Treponematales > Treponemataceae > Treponema_D. The sequence goes on along the minus strand of JAHBAD010000080.1, from coordinate 8,513 downwards.
CATCCCCCATCACAGAATCAAGATTGACCAGCTGAATAAAGGCTGGATCCGCTTTGAACAGGCAATTCAGACTGTTACTCTTGATTTAGGCGACCATCTGGAAACACTTTCCAAAACTGATGAACAGGATAAAATCCAGCGCGAAGTTTTTGAAACTTACATTCTTATGCTCGGGGATCCTGTTTTCCTTAAAGAAGTAAAACAGTTCTACGAAAAAGAACAGTTCAATATTGAATATGCAGTTCAGTTCAAAGCTGAAGAATATGCAAACCGCCTCCGTAACGCCGGTAACGATTACCTGGCAGAACGTGCAAAAGATATTACCGACGTTTTCGGCATGGTTCTGGACGAAATGCTCGATATCCATCCTTTTGATATCAGCCGTGTTCCTGACGGTTCTGTAATTGTTGCAAAAACATTAAGCTCTGCAGACACAATCATCCTTTCAAAAAGAAAGATTTGCGGCCTTGCCCTGACAGAAGGCGGTGTTTCAAGCCACGTAGTTATTCTTGCAAGAAACTATGGCATCCCGACGGTCGTAGGCCTTGAAGATATCAGTAAAAAAATTACAACAGGCGAAACACTCATTGTTGACGGAAAAAATGCAGAAATTCTGCAAAGCCCTGACAAAAGTACAATTGCTGAATACAAAGCAAAAATCCGGGAAGAACAGCAGCATAAACTTGCGCTCCGTGCATTTCTGGATAAACCTGCAGTTACAAAAGATGGAACTCTTTTCCAGCTTATGGCAAATATCGGTACTCCGGAAGAAGCAGAAATTGCAAAAGCAGAAGGTGCCGACGGCATAGGGCTTTTCCGTACAGAATTCCTTTATATGAGTACACAGGGCGTTTCCATGAATGCCGCCGCCAGAACCTTCAGCGAAGAAACCCAGTTCAAAGCTTACAAACAGGTTCTGGAAACTATGGAAGGAAAACCTGTAACAATCCGTACTTTGGACGCCGGTGGAGACAAAATCATCAACGCAGTTGATATTCCGCTTACAGAGGAAAAGAATCCGCTTATGGGACTTCGCGCCGTGCGTCTGAGCCTTGCTTACCCTCAGGTTTTCAAGACACAGATCCGCGCCCTTTATCGTTCAAGCGTTTACGGAAACCTTAGAATCATGCTGCCGCTTATTTCAAGTCAAAGTCAGGTAAAGCAATGTCTGAATTTAATTGATGAAGTGAAAGCACAGCTTCGCGAAGAAGGTATTCCGTTCAAGGAAGATGTGCCTGTTGGAATTATGGTCGAAACAGCATCTGCTGCCATTACATCTGACTGTCTGGCACAAGTTTCAGACTTTTTCAGTTTGGGAACCAACGACCTTACTCAGTATACATTGGGCATCGACCGGGAAAACCACCACGTTGCTGACTTATACAACGAATTTAATCTGGCCGTTCTGCGACTTATCAATCTGACTTACTCAAATGCTACTGCCGCAGGAAAACCTGTTTCAGTCTGTGGGGAAATGGCAGGCCGCCGTGACAGCATTATGGTACTTGGCGGCATGGGAATCCGAAACCTTTCCATGAGCCCAAAAATGATTTCACAGACAAAAGAACTGCTTTCGCGTTTCACAATTCAGGAGCTTGAATCAATTTCTGCAAAGCACTTGAGCAACGTTTGGGATCAGCTTAACACTTAGTTTTTAGAATCTCATATTTATTACAGTAATATCATCTGGAAGCAGAGCACGACCAACCCAGTCCGAAACTTTACTTTCCATGTAAACAGCCTAAACTTTTTCATTCAAGGCTTTTGTAACGGCACCCATTCCAAACGGAGACAATGCCGTAAAAAGAACGATTCATTATGACAAAAAAAAGCTTCCACATTAAGTGGAAGCTTTTTCCAAAATTCAGGTTTTAACTTAGAACCAGAAACGGAAACCGAAGTTTGCAGGAATTACGAATGGATCAAATCCAACACGGAAAGGATCACCAACAAAGAGATTAAGTGTTGGCTGCCATGCAGCCTGAAGGTACAGTTCGAATACTTTTGCAAGGCGAACGTTTGTACCGATGAGAAGACGTGGTGCAACACCAAGACCAATTGCATCACCACCAATAGCTACAGAACCTGCAACACCCCAACCATAGTACCATCCCCAGGTACCTTCGATTTTAGGATTCTTGAGCCAGTTGTCAGCAGTAACTCCAACAGCGAGACCACCGTTTCCAATTCCATCAAGAGTAACAGCAAAGTACCATGGATCTGATACTGAGAATGTAAGAGCAGCACCAAAGTTGTTTGTTCCTGCACTGAATCCACCCTGAGCACCAATTCCTGTTTTTGCGAAAACACTTGATGTTCCTGCGATTACGAAAGCTGCGAGTACAGCCAAAAGCTTCTTTTTCATTTTTTACTCCTTTTCTTTTTGACTAAATGTCAAAAATGTCTAATATGAAAAAAGATTATATAGAATGACATCAAATAATGCAATACGCTATAATAAAAAATTATGGCAAAGAAAAAGAAATCAAAACCGGATTTTTCAAAACCGAAACCAGGTATGAAAGCAGAGACTTCGGAAATTGACAATGGACTATTGACAATTGACAATTACGACTCAATGGGAAATCCACTGTCTAATGGTGAAAATCCCGAACCCAAAGGCGACCTTGAATACGAAAGAGACGCAGCAGAAGCTGAATCTTTTGAAGATGAAAACAATGAAAACCTCATCACTCTTCCGGAAACAAAATCAAATGATTATGTTCGGCCTGAAGACTTTGAATACGAAGGACTTCCTACTCTGGTAATTGCAGGACGCCCCAATGTTGGTAAATCAACTTTATTCAACCGCTTCCTGCACCGCCGCATTGCAATTGTAAACGACCAGCCGGGTGTAACACGAGATCCTGTTGAAGCCGTTGCCATGATGAAAGGAAAACCTGTTCATCTGATTGATACAGGCGGATACAAACTTGAACGGGAAATCGGAACAATGGAAGCAGCCCTGGATGAACAGGTTGTTGAAAAATCACTTCTGGAAATTGAAAAAGCAGATTGTATTCTTATCCTTCTTGAAGCAGGAACAATTACAGGTGAAGATGAAGAATTCATTCTGAAAATGCGCCCATACTGGGACAAAGTTGTTGCTGCCGTAAACAAAACTGAAGGCGGAAAAAACGAAGCCGAAGCCTGGAACTATGCCCGCTTTGGTTTCAAAAATCTTTTCTTCATTTCGGCAAGCCACGGCGACCGCATCGGCGAACTGACAGACTGTCTTGTTTCAAAAATGGATTTTTCAAAAGTGAAGGTTCTTTCGAATAAGCGCCCTATCAAAATCGCAATTCTTGGAAAACCAAATACAGGAAAATCTACTCTTTCAAACAGACTTACTCATTCTGAAAAATCAATTGTATGTGATTACGCAGGAACAACCCGCGACGTTGTTGAAGGAGAATTTGAATACCGCAACCATAGATTCAAAGTTCTGGATACTGCCGGTATTCGCCGCAAGGCAAAGGTTACAGAAGACGTTGAATACTATTCTGTAAACCGCGCAATCAAAACCCTGGACCAGTGCGACATCGTTTACCTTATGATTGATGCCGAAGAAGGTCTTGCAGAACAGGACAAAAAAATCTGTTCACTTGCCTACGAACAGGGACGCGGTATTATTTTCATTCTGAATAAATGGGACAAGATGCCTCAGGATTCAAAAACCTTCAAGGCTACAAAAGAATGGATCAACATCATGTTCGGTCAGATGGAATACGCACCAATTCTACCCCTTTCAGCACTGGAAGGAAAAGGTGTAAAAGACCTTCTGGATAAGACTCTGGAAATTTACGGACAGCTTACAAAGAAGATTGGAACATCAGCTTTGAACATGGCTCTGAAAGACTGGCTGGACCGTTATCCGCCTCCAGCAAGCCGCACTGCACACTTCAAAATCCGCTACATTACTCAGAAAGAAGCAAATCCTGTCCGCTTCATGATTTTTGCAACCCGTCCTGAAGTTGTACCGGAAACTTACATCGCTTATCTGAAAAACCGCATCCGCGAAGACCTGGGCTTTGACCAGATTCCGGTTCAGCTGGAAATGAAAGCCAGCCGTACTAAATGGGAAGAAAGAAATAAGGAATAAAATATGTCATTAATCAAAATTTCAAATTGCCGTATTGAAAACGCTACAGGAACTGTTGTTCCTGAAATCACCTGGGAAATGAAAGAAGGCGAAGCCTGGCTTGTCATTGGACCAAACGGCGGCGGCAAAGCAGATTTTGTCAATGCACTTTCGGGCGCTGCTGGAATGAAGTTTTCTGTAAACGGTTCCGAAAAAGAACAGCCTTTTTTCTGCAATACCTTTGAAAACTCAGTAGAACTTGTTTCCCTGGAACGGGCCGCCCGCCTTATTCAGGAAGAACGTGAAAACGATGAAAGTGATTACGTTGAAGGTGGCGTTGATATAGGCCGCACAGGCCGCGTTTTCATTGCAGAAAGCCTTCCCGGAGTTACAATCAAAAAAAACCAGCCCCTGCCCCCAGAAGCCTTTTCTATTGATGAAAGTGATGCCGTAAAACTTTGCGGCATTCAAAAGATTCTGGACCGCGGGCTCAAATATATGTCTACAGGCGAAATCCGCCGCACCCTTTTAGCCCGCGGACTTATAAACGGAAAGAAGCTTCTTGTTCTGAGTGACCCTTTCGCCGGTCTTGATGCAGAAAGCCGCAAGATTCTTCTGGACTTTTTTACCGATGCCGTAAAAAAACAGAATCCTGCCGTAATTCTTGGTATGGAACGCTGGCACGAAATTCCTGATTCCATCACCCACGTTCTGGAATTCAAAAACAAGAAAATCTCTTTCTGCGGCGAACGTTCAGAATATGAAAAAATCCTTTCAAGCCGCCATGAAGAAAAAGCTGCCGGCGAAGAAGCTGCCCGCAAAGTCTTTGAAGATGAACTTTCAAAGACTTATGCAGACACTGCCGTTCTTCAGAACGGTGCAGAGGAAGACAAGGTCCCTTCGACAAGCTCAGGGACCGGAAACAGTGAAGTCCTTATTCAGATGAACAATGTAAACGTTGGCTGGGGTGACCATCACGTGTTACGCAATCTGAACTGGACCCTTCACAAAAATGAACACTGGTTAATCCGCGGCCCCAACGGTTCGGGAAAAACCACGTTCCTTGAACTGATAACCGGCGACAACGGTCAGGTATATGCTAACGATGTATGGCTCTTCGGACGCAAACGCGGAACAGGCGAAAGCATCTGGGAGATTAAAGAAAAAATGGGAATCGTTTCCTACCGCATGCACGTTGAATACCGCATGGTTGGAAACACAAGCCTTCGCGACGTAATCGTTTCAGGTTTCCGCGATTCTATTGGTCTTTACGGAGGCGCCACCGATATGGAAAGCGCCGCCGCAATTAAATGGCTCAAGCTTGGTGGATTTGCCGGACGCGAGCACGAAACATTCGGATCATTAAGTTACGGCGAACAGCGCGCAATTCTTATTCTGCGCTCTGCTGTAAAATGTCCTGAAATCCTTATTCTTGATGAACCGTGTCACGGTCTTGATGAAGACTACCGTGAAAAAATCCTGCATCTTCTTGAAATCATCGGGCAGAACGGAACTTCCACAATGCTTCACGTTACTCATGATCCTGCAGAAAAACTTTCCTGCGAAAAGCACATTCTGGAACTTCATCCAGATGAAGAACCTATGTATAAAATAATCGAAGAATAATAGCTCAAACAACAGGAAGGCGTGCACCGCCTTTCCTGCTCTATGCTGATTTCAGATTTGTCAAACTGGCAGTTTCAACTTCAACTTCAACACGGTTTGTGGCAATCAGAGATTCGATTGTAACATCGAAAACCTGTGCCAGAACAATCAGGTTATCAATAGACGGCATATTCTTGCCCGATTCCCAATTGTATATAGCCTGCGGATTGGTCATACCAAAAACTTCCTGCAGTGCGCTAACTGATATTTTGTTGAATTTTCTAAGTGATTTTATTTTTTCGCCTGTACCCTGCATGTCCAGGACTGGTTTATTAATTTTTGTCATTTTTTGCTCCGTAGTTTTTTTCATAACTTTTGGTGGGAAGCTACGGGCAGTTCATCTTTGAACTAATTAAATGACTACTCGATGCTTCTCACAGAATAATTCGACTGTGCATGTTTATTCAGACGTTTAAACCAGCTACGCTGTTTTCGCTGCTGATGCACGACAATTCCCAGATTAATATGTGTCACTGTCACTGATGAATCCATGATTATTCTGTCCTCCGCATTAAGATGCCGGAACATGCGTCCCGGTGAATATGTTCAAACCTTATCACATTCACGTAAAATTGTTCAACCCTTTTTATTAATTTTCTCCATTATTAAAGCACCGCTTTAAATTGAACATTAACTATGAATTGTTATGCCGCTTTTCCCGCGTTTCTTGGTTGTATACAAAGCTTCGTCGGCGCGGTTAAACAAATCTTTACTGTATCCGTTATTTGAAAACGCCGCGCCGATACTTACAGTAACCGCAGGAACATTTCCTTTTGGATTCTGCAGTTTCTGATTCAGATATTTAGCTTTAAGTTCAATTACCTGCTTTGACGTTTCTTCAAGGCCATACATCATAAGAATAAATTCATCGCCACCATAACGGACAATTTTATCATTGCCGCGAACAGAATGAATCAATTCTTCAGAAACATATTTCAAGACCTTGTCTCCAGCTTCGTGTCCGTATGTATCATTTATATTTTTAAAATCATCAATATCAACAATAGCAAAACAAAGCTTCTTTTTATCGTCATCTTTTAATGCCGAAAGACGATAAAAACCTGTACGGTTGTAAACCCCTGTAAGTCCATCATGTTCTGAAGCAAATTTAAGATATTTTTTCTGCATGGAATTTCTCTGAATAAAATAACCTGAAATAAGCAGAATAAGAATTAAGAAACCTGCAAGAAGAGAAACGAATACAGTATTGTGTTTCAGAAAATCCTTAATGGAATATACATCTTCCAGCTGGCTATATTTATTTAATGATTCATTTATAATGCTTTTATCAATACGGTCAAGAAGATTATTCAAAATAGAAAGAAGCATAAAATTATCTTTGCTTACTGCGAAACTAAAACCTACAGTTCCATCCAGAACTACAGTTTCCAGATTTCTGAACTCAGGATAATTCTTTTTTATGTATCTCCAACCGGTGTTATTAATGACAATACTATCGATATAGCCGTTTTTAATTGCCTTAAGAGAATCTTCAATTCTGTCAAAAACAATCATATCTTCAGCCAGTTTGTGCTCAATCATAAAAACTTTCTGAAACGGACTTCCATATGTATAACCAAAACGTTTGTAATTACTTAATCCTTTATACTCGCCCTGGAATACCAGAGCCATTTTTTCTGTTCCAAGTGAGTGAGTCTGTTTATATCCCAGCTGTTCCGAAAGCCAGATATTATCCATAACCGGAAACATGCAGTCTATATCGCCTCTGCGAAGAGCATTTGCCATAGCATTGTTATTTTCATACAGAACTGGAACAAGCAGAAAATCGCCACTGGCATTTGATCTGTCTATTAAATCTTTCAAAAGACCATCTACAGAATTTGTATGTCTGTTGTAATCAGAAAAAGGCATAGATTCTGCACGGTAACCGATTTTTATTATATTATGCTGTGCCAGCCATTCCCTTTGTTCCGGTGAAAAACCATTATTAATTGAAATGTCAGAAAAATATTTTCCTTTCAGACTGTTATTAAACCCTGGATTATTTTCCAGAATATTCATCATTGCATAATCAAGATCTTCCAGAAGTTCCGGTTTATTTTTATTTACTGCAAAATTAAAATCACTTGAACCAATAAGAATCACCGGCTTTAATCCGCCTGAGGTCAAACCATCAGTACTGATAATTCCATCCGCTTCTCCCAACTTTAATTTCGAAAGCTTTTCTGTAATTCCTGAACATGGAATTATTTCACAATTTATTTTATTGTCTTTTATGTATTGAACAAAAATACTCTCTTCCAGAGAATTTTTATCAACACAAAATCTTTTTCCATTAAGACTTTTATTCTTCCCTATTTCAACAAAATCAGTTCCGTGAGGAACAAAAACATAATAATGTTCTTCGCCCATAGGAAGTGCAGAAAAAAGCATCTGACTTTTTCTTTCCTCCGTAACGGACATATCTGCAACAATATCTACTTCGCCAGCCAGGAGTTTTTCATAAATTTCCCCCCAGCACCCATAAACATATTCATAATCCCATGGAACATAATCTGAAACCGCCTGATAATAATCATAGCCGTACCCGCTTTTCATTCGCAGATCACTCTGCCCGGCATGAAAACCATCATCATAAAAATATCCGACACGAACAGTCTTTCTATAAGTGAACGTTTTTATTTGGGCATAAGAAACTACTGCTATCATAAAAAACAACAAAACGCCCATTATTTTTTTCATAATAATTTCAGTATATATGGCTATTTTGGAGAAAACAACATTTATTTATAGCAAATCTCAATAT
>JAHBAD010000079.1 GCA_018385395.1 Treponema sp. | reverse complement strand
GAATTCAATCATACTTAAGTCTTGCTTTTTTTTAATTTGTATTTTATTATTTTAGAAACAACTCCTAATGGCAATGGTGCCGGGTGTTGTGCACATCTCTTTCTTTTCACTACGGTTTTATACCGCATGTCTTTTTTGCTCAAAGGCGAGCAGTTCGGGACAGTTCTTTTTTCTTTTTAACTTCATGTTGTGTTCCGACAAACCTAATCACACAGTATTATAGTTTCTTGATTCAGATTAATCTGATAAAAGAGGTTAAAAAAGGAATACGGTGGTCCGAAGCGTTGCTTCATAAAGGCTGCCAGTTCCGAAACAATATAAGGGGTAACCTATATGAATAGCAAATACGTACAGAGCGTATGGGAAGATGTAAAAGCAAAGAATGCTGACCAGCCAGAATTCCTTCAGGCAGTTGAAGAAGTTCTCACAACACTTGATCCAGTTGTAGACAAAATGCCACAGCTGAAAAAAAATGCAATCCTTGAAAGACTTGTAGAACCAGAACGTGTAATAATGTTCCGTGTTCCTTGGATGGATGATAAAGGTGTATACCACATCAACCGCGGTTACCGTGTTCAGTTCAACTCTGCTATTGGACCTTATAAAGGAGGAATCCGTTTCTCTCCAGAAGTAAACCTTTCAGTTCTTAAATTCCTCGGATTCGAACAGGTTCTTAAAAACTCTCTTACAACACTCCCAATGGGTGGTGGTAAAGGTGGAGCTGACTTCGACGTTCACGGAAAATCAGATAATGAAGTTATGCGTTTCTGTCAGTCATTCATGACAGAACTTCAGCGCCACATTGGTGCAGATACAGACGTTCCAGCCGGAGACAAAGGGGTTGGCGGACGTGAAGTTGCTTACATGTTCGGACAGTACAAAAGACTCCGCAACGAATTCACAGGTGTTCTTACAGGAAAAGGACTTACATTTGGTGGTTCACTTATCCGTACAGAAGCTACAGGTTACGGTTTGATCTACTTTGCAGACGAAATGCTGAAGAAAGTTGGACAGACATTCGAAGGAAAAGTATGTTCAGTTTCTGGTGACGGTAACGTTGCTCAGTACGCTGTTGAAAAACTTATCCAGCTTGGTGCTAAAGTTGTTACAATGTCAGACTCTTCTGGATATATCTATGATCCAGACGGAATCACACAGAAGAAACTTGATTACGTTAAAAAGTTCCGCGATGCACACAAAAAGATCGACGAATATGCTAAAAAATTCCCAACAGCAAAATTCTTTGCTGGAAAACGTCCTTGGGAAGTTAAAGTTGACTGTGCATTCCCATGTGCTACACAGAACGAACTTAATGGTGATGAAGCAGCTATGCTCGTTAAGAATGGTGTAATGCTCGTTGCTGAAGGTGCTAACATGCCTTCAACTCTGGAAGCTACACGTACATTCCAGGATGCTGGTGTTCTCTTCGCACCTGGAAAAGCTTCAAACGCTGGTGGTGTTGCAACATCTGGTCTTGAAATGTCTCAGAACTCAGAACGCCTTTCTTGGACACGTGAACAGGTTGATGAAATGCTCCACAACATCATGATCAACATTCACGACAATGCTTATGAAACAGCTAAAAAATTCGGCCTTAAAACAAAGTCTGGAGCAACAGACTACGTTGCAGGTGCAAACATTGCTGGTTTCGTAAAGGTAGCCGAAGCTATGATTGCTCAGGGTCTTGTGTAATTTACCTGAACTTACAACATTTTGCGGGTCTCACGAAACCAGCAATATTGCCGGCCGTAAGTCCGGCCGAGGCAATAGGTAAGTAAATGCTAAAAAGGAGTCCACAGGACTCCCTTTTTTAACGCATTTGCTATTTTAGCCAGGTTTCGTAAAAGTTGCTGAAGCAATGATGCATACTGCGCGTGAGCGCAGCATTTAATAATTTCCTTGAATGCAAACGAGTGCTTTTGCACTCGTATTGCTCAGGGTCTCGTGTAAAATAAGACTTAGCTTACAACAAATTGCGGGTCTCACGAAACCAGCAATATTGCCGGCCGTAAGTCCGGCCGAGGCAATAGGTAAGTAAATGCTAAAAAGGAGTTGTCCCATACTTTTGGGACAGCCCCGACCACCTCCGCTAGCGATTTTTCTCTGGGAACTCCAACGGAGCCAATATCTTCAGCCGAAAGATACGCCTTTAAAAATAATAGATTTATTCAAATGTTAAATCAGTATCAGCTTTCGCATAAACATCAAGTTTATTTTCAATAGTAATTCTGTTTACAATCCATTGTGAGAAAGTACATCGTTGGATAAATTCTTCAATTCTGTTTATTCCATTCATTTCTTTTAATGTTATGACTATTCCAAATCTAACTTTTGGTCTAGAACCTGTATCAGTTCTTTCTTTTGAAGTTAGACATATGCCCCAATAGTTTGAATTAAAGTTTTTTTTGGGGATAAGTCTTTTTTTTATACTTTCTCGGATTATTTTTACATTATCCCATTTTCTGTAGTCGTCTCTAGCATTTTCTTCTGTAGTCCATGCAGTATTTTTTGCATCCTGTAAGTCATTGTTTATTGATTCGATTCCCGATTCTGATACTCGTCCAAATTGCAGGTTTAATTCTGTATTTGTGTAATCCACACCTTGATTTCTTGAGCAATCAGGAAAATAACACAATGTCGCTTTTGCTATGAATGGGAAAAAGCCCTTTTCCATAGGGACAGGAATGGTGTTGTTATAAGTTTTATAGTTGTCACAGATTCCATTGATAACAAATTTTATTTCATCATTTTGAGATTGGATAATATCAGAGATTTTTATAGGTACAACTCCATAACCGATTGTATCATTAATATTGTCATTTTTATTCCATTGAATTGCAGAATCAATAATCAATGCTTTTGCAGCTTCTCTTGTCATTCCCATAATATGAATAAGATATGCAAGTTTCCTAGAAATCCAGGGAGCAGCAAAAGATGTTCCCGTGTTTTTTACGTCACCCTTTAGACCATTATATACAGTTAGTTCCTTATCTTTGTCGCCTCCATAATAACTTACATCGGGTTTCTTATAAAAAGAGAGAACAGGTCC
>JAHBAD010000056.1 GCA_018385395.1 Treponema sp. | reverse complement strand
GCGCCGGTGAAAGCTTTAACAGTGTCACCTTTCTTAAGATTTTCGCAAAGTTCATCTGCAATAAGATTCCATAAATCCTGGCTGATTTTTGATGAAATGCCTGAGTCTGCAACAATGCGTACTTCCCGTTCCATATAAGAAACAAAAATCAGAATACCTGAATGTTCTTTTGTGTTGTAAACCCCGCTTTCTGAAAAATGCTGCATGGCACGGGCAGAAACAGTCTTTGTTTTTTCTGAGTCTGGAATAATCATGCGGTCAATTGCCGTAATATTGCAAAGGTAAAATCCCATTACAACAATGGCAAAAGCCGCTGCTACAAAAACGCAGGGAACAATCCATGCCGGAACTGAGTCCCAGTAAAATTTCTGGAAGATTGAAGTAATGCCTGCAGAAAATGGAATCATTACGGCAAGAACAACTGCGGCAAGGCCGTTTGACCAGAGCAGTTCCCAGAAGGAATATTTTCCGCTTTCGGCAGCAACTGCAACTGCAATTTCACCGGTGGTTTTTGATTCTGCTGCGACAACTGCATCTTTAATTGCTGCAAAGTCACTGTCTGAAAGATTTAGTTTTTTTATTAATGATTTAACTGTCATGTGTACTCCATAAGAAAGAAGCAGAGGGGGCGTTGCGGGCCGCCGTTTGAGGCCCGCTGGGGTGGGTGTGGTGAAAACAGATGGCATTGAGCTTGTCGAAATGCCATATGTTTGAACCCAGGGAGGGGGCTCCCTCCCTAAAACTCTACCTTTGGTGCGCTCTGAGCTTCGGCACCTGCTGCAAAGTAAGACTTTTTATCGAAGCCGCTCATATTTGCAATGATGTTGTTCGGAAATTTTCTGATGTACTTGTTGTAAGACTGAACTGTGTCATTGAAACGTTTGCGTTCTGTAGCAATGCGGTTTTCTGTTCCTTCAAGTTCGTCCTGAAGTGCCAGGAAATTCTGATTTGCTTTAAGCTCAGGGTAATTTTCTGTAATTGCCATAAGGCGCTGGAGGCTTGCCCCAAGGGAATCCTGAACCTGCTGGAAACGTGCAAATGCTTCCGGATCCTGAAGGACTTCGTCACTTACATTAATCACTCCGCCGGCTTTTGAACGGGCTTCTGTAACCTGTGTGAGAACATCACTTTCGTGAGAAGCGTAACCTTTTACCGTGTTTACAAGATTCGGAATAAGGTCGTAGCGGCGCTGATACTGGTTCTGAACCTGCGACCATGATGAGGATACGCTTTCGTCCAGGCTTACCATATTATTGTAAGTTCCTGTATATTTTTTTACACAAAGCAGTGCAACTACTGCAATAACGATGAGCACGATAGCCCAGGTAGGAAATTTTTTCTTAGAATCTGCCATTTTATGTCCTTTTAATTCAAAATATGTGTTTCTTTAAAAGTAATATCAAATGTCTCCAGTTTCAAGTTTAAAATGAGTGTTTTTTTTGGTATACTTAATCTATGTCTTATGAAGTAACCGCTACCCGGCGACGTCCCCAGCAGTTCGATAATCTTGTCGGACAGGAATTTGTTGCCGAAACATTAAAAAATACCATTAAATCGGGCAAAATCGCTCACGCTTACCTTTTCACAGGTCCACGTGGTTGTGGTAAAACCTCTACTGCCCGTATTCTCGCAAAAGCTTTGAACTGTCAGAGTGCAAACGGTCCTACTGAACACCCATGTGGTCAGTGTCCAGCCTGTCAGGAAATTGCAAAAGGTGCCAGTCTTGATGTTATTGAAATAGACGGTGCCTCAAATACATCTGTTGAAAATATCCGCCGCATTAAAGATGAAATCATGTTCCCGCCTTCAAACTGCCGCTACAAGATTTACATCATCGATGAAGTCCACATGCTTACAACTTCGGCCTTCAACGCACTTCTTAAGACTATTGAAGAACCCCCTGAGTATGTAATCTTCATTTTTGCTACTACTGAACTTCAGAAGGTTCCGGCTACTATCAAAAGCCGCTGCCAGCAGTTCAATTTCCGTCTGGTTCCAATTGAAAAAGTAAAACAGTGCCTTGCCGAAGCCTGTGCCGAAATGAACATCACTTATGATGATGAAGCACTTTTCTGGATTGCCCGGGAATCAACCGGTTCTATGCGCGATGCCTACACCCTCTTTGACCAGGTTGTAGCTTTCAGTGACGGACACATTACATACGACAAAATCCGCGACAAGCTTGGTCTTGTTGGAATTGACCGCCTGAATACTATTTTTGAACTTTGTGCCGATTCAAAAACTGATGAAGTTCTGAACGCACTTGACGGTTTCCTCCAGGCTGGTGTTTCAATCGAACAGCTGATTTCTACCTGTGCCGATTATCTTCGCAGTCTGCTTCTGATAAAAAACGGTATAACACGCGAAGCACTGCTTGGAAACAATGTTGAACGCTACAGCAAAAAAGTTCTTGGTGCCTGGAACACTATCCAGACCGAAAGAGCTCTTTCGCTTTATCTGAATCTTTACCGCGATATCCGTTATTCCTTAAGTCCTCGCTACGAACTGGAACTGCTTTTCAGCCGTATGTGCTGGATTAAAGATTACGTTTCGCCAGCTGAAGTTAAAAAAGCAATCGATGCCGCTCAGGCTCTTCTTGGTGGCGCACCTGTAACACCTTCGGCTGCTGCCCCACAGGGCGCTATGGATTCCGCTTCGCAGTGCGTCATGCCGTCAAACGGCGTTATGGGCGGTGCTGCCCCGCAGGGCGCTATGTCGCCTCAAGGCGCTATGGGCGGCGCTCAAAACGGCGTCATGGGCGGCGCAGCACCAAGCCAGAGTGCCGCCCCTGTTCAGCCCGCTCCGGCACAGAATCCGGCTGCCAGTATGAACTTTAGCTCAATGCAGAATATTCCGGCAGAACCGGCAGCTCCAGCCACTCCGGCTCCGCAGGCCGCTGCCCCGCAGGGCGCTATGGGCGTTCCACAGCCCGCCGCAACAAATAACGGTCCGCTTTCAAGCCAGATTTATTCTTCGGCACCACAGCCTGCCGCTCCACAAAGCAACATGTCGTCTAACGGCGATATGGGCGGTGCTCAAAACGGTGTCATGGGCGGCGCTGCCCCGCAGGGCACAAACATTGTTTCGCAAAATGCCGCTCCCCAGTCAAATGCTCTCCCAGGCGGAATGCCAACCTTTTCAGCCTTAGCCGATGTGCCGCCAGACGCGGCGCCGGAACCAGTCAGTTTTGACAACGGTCCAGAGGTACCGTCAGAAAACCCTTTTAATTATGGCGGAGAGCTGCCGCCTGAACAATCAGCTTCACCGGCAGAAGAAGGAACTTACGCACCAGACGACTCATATATCCCCGAAGACTTTGATTCGGAAGAACCTGCTTCTGCCCCTGCACAGACAAATGAATTTTTGCTCGCCGCTGACGGCCGCCAGATTTCGGTAGCCCAGCTCCGCGGTACCATTACGGCAAATCTCGCCGTAGACAATGGTTTTGCGGCCATCGCCCTTGAAAACACCGGTCTCTGGAAGATCCAGGGTGATAAAATCCTCACAACCGTTAAATCAGAATTCGACAAGGAAGCCTTCAACAAGCAGAGCCAGGCAATCAACAGTGCCGTTACTGCCATGTGCGGACGCCCTATTCATTTTGAACTTTCCGTTGAAGCTCTCGTCCAGAAAGCTGTTCAGGAAATGAAAATACCTGAAAAAGTCCAGCTGGTAATAGATTTGTTCAAAGGTTCACTGTAATTGTTTTCTCCTATTATTCTGGACTCCAGCATACTCCTTTTTGATTAACGTAATAATTTTTTCCATCCTTTTTCAAATAAAAAATTCCATTTCTTTCATCACAGTACATATCAAATTCCATATCAACAATCTGATTTCCATGTACATCCTCAATAACACTCACCCATTTTCCGGCTTTATTTTTTTTCCGTATTGGAAACAAACTTTCATTTAGCTCAGTGTTTTCAATAAACCAAGAATCTTTCTTTTCATTTCTTCTCCTAATAACTTATTGATTTTTTTCCATAATAAATAATGTTCACTCTTCAGTGCAAATCAATTTTATTGCTATACATTCATTTGTTTCATTATCAAAGTCAAAATAAATCATATATAATGGTCCATAACGATAAGGAACAGTACGAAATGCAATTGTTTTATAT
>JAHBAD010000040.1 GCA_018385395.1 Treponema sp. | reverse complement strand
AAAGATTTTATTGAGCATTACGAAACTCGTGTTCGGGAAGGGGCAACCGTTGAAGGCAAGGCAATGTTTGTCTGTTCAAACCGTGAAATTGCCTATGCTTTGTGGAAGAAAATTGTGGAACTTCGCCCTGAATGGAATGAAAAGAAAGTCTGTTCTGATGGTGAAATTTTAACTGAGCAGGATAAAAAAGAACTTAAGCCAATTGAAAAAGTCAAAATGGTTATGACAGAAAATAAGGCAAAGGACACAGCTGGCCTTTTTGAGCTGCTTGGAAATCATGACTACAGAAAGGAACTGGACCGTCAGTTTAAGAATAAAAAATCAAACTTCAAGATTGCAATTGTTGTTGATATGTGGATTACAGGTTTTGATGTTCCTTGTCTTG
This sequence comes from Treponema sp., assembly GCA_018385395.1. GTDB lineage: Bacteria > Spirochaetota > Spirochaetia > Treponematales > Treponemataceae > Treponema_D. The sequence continues at coordinate 7,896 of JAHBAD010000040.1, read as the reverse complement.
ATACAATCTACATTTATAAACCTTTGCAGAAGCATACTTTGATTCAGACTATCAGCCGAGTAAACAGAACTTACAAAGGAAAAGAAAAAGGCCTGATTGTTGATTATATTGGCATTAAAAAAGCAATGAACGCCGCTTTGAAAAAATATACTGGCGACGACAACGAAGAATTTGAAGATACAGATAAAGCTGTTGATATTGTAAAAGATCAGATAGATGTTCTTAATGCAATGTTCAACACTTTTGATTTCACAAATTATTTTACAGGAACTCCGCTCCAGCAGCTGCAATGTTTGAATGAAGCTGTTGAGTTTGTTCAGCATACAGAAGATTTAGAAAAGCGATTTATGGAAGCTGTCCGCAGAATGAAGAGAGCCTTTAATCTTTGTGCTTCCAGCGAACGGCTTAGTAAATCTGAAAAAGATACTATCGGCTTTTATGTTGCTGTCCGTTCAATTCTGTTTAAGCTTACAAAAGGAGATGCTCCAGATATTACTACAATGAACCGTCATGTTGCCCAGATGATAAACGAAGCAATAAAAGCTGACGGTGTGGAAGAATTGTTCCAGGTTGGAAAGAAAGTAAACTTTGATATTTTCAGCCCTGAATATCTGCAGAAGATTAATGATATAAAACTGCCAAATACAAAAATAAAAATCCTGCAGCAGCTTTTACAGCAGGTTATTGCAGATTATAAGAAAACAAACAAAATCAAGGCCATGGAATTCAGCGAGCGGATGAAAAAACTTGTTGAGGCATACAACAATCGTCACCTTGATGATTTTACTGCTCAGGTTCTGGATGAAGTTACAAAACAGTTGAATGAATTGCTGAATGACATTCAAAAGGATAAAGACAAGTTTAAAGAACTTGGCATTTCTTTTGAAGAAAAAGCCTTTTACGACATTCTTGTAAGCTGTGCACAAAAATTCCATTTTGAAAATCAGTATCCTGATGACCAGATGAAAGAATTGGCAAAGAAAGTAAAGGCTCTTGTTGATGATAAAACCCGCTACACAGACTGGGATCAGCGAATTGATGTAAAAGCTGAAATGGAAGCAGATTTAATGATTCTTCTGGATGAAAATGGTTATCCACCTGTTCCACGAAATGAAGTTTATAACGAAGTATTTGAACAGGCGGAGAATTTTAAGAAGTATAGTGAGTAAAATATGGTCCGAAATAAAAAGATTGACTGATTTTCGCTAATGCCATTACCGCTGTTTTTCAGTAAACTATAAGTATGGCAACTTTCGACGACAACACTCTTTACATTCTTGATTCATATGGGCTCATTTACAGAGCATATTTTGCATTCATTTCTCATCCGCTCACAAATTCAAAAGGTGAAAATATTTCTGCTGTTTTTGGATTTTTCAGGAACCTGGCAAATGTGCTTCAGCATTATAAACCTAAGTGCCTTGTGGCCGCTTTAGATTCCATTGGCCCGACATTCCGTCATGAACGTTATCCTGAATATAAAGCAAACCGTCCGAAATCTCCTGATGATCTGATTGCCCAGATTCCTTGGATTGAAGAAATTCTCGAAACCCTGGGCATTCCGTCAATTCGTGTAAACGGCTATGAAGCTGATGATGTTATTGCAACTCTTGCCCGTAAGTGTGAAAACGCAGGCCGTACCTGCCGCATCCTTTCAGGGGACAAAGACCTTATGCAGCTTGTTGATGATTACGTTCAGATTCTAAAACCGGACCCTCAGGGAACGTGGAAAGTTGTTGGTCCTGAAGGTGTAAAAGCTGAATGGGGTGTAATGCCTGACGGTCTTCTTGATCTTCTTTCTTTGTATGGCGATACAGCCGACAACGTACCTGGTGTAAAAGGCGTTGGCGTTAAGACCGGCGTAAAATACCTTGAACAGTATGGAAGTCTTGAAGGCATTTATGAACATGCAGATGAAATCAAGGGGGCCATTGGCGAAAAAATCCGTGCTGGCCGCGAAAGTGCTTTTTTTAGTAAGGAACTGATTACACTTTGCGAAACTGTTCCTTTGGACGATTTTCCTCAGTTAAATCAGATTATAAATCTTCTTAAAGGTGAAAAATGTAAGACAGCCTTTGAAGAACGCTATAACTTTGCCGGAGCTTCAGACCTTCTTATGAAATACGAAACTCCAAGCCTTGCAAAATCCTTTGCAGCACTTGGAAATGCACAATTCACAATTAGTAATTCAAAATTAGATACTAAGGGTGAAAAAACTGACTCGAAGAAAGCTGAGAAAAACGGAAAGTCAGAATCCGAAAACAATTCTGAATTGTGCATTGTGAATTGTGAATTAAAGGATCCTGTTAAAAATAAAGGAAATTATAAGGCAATCACAAACTTGTCTGATTTGCAAAAATACATCAGCGACTGTATTAAAGCCGGGGTTCTTGCCTACGACTCTGAAACTACAGGTCTTGATACCTTAAATGATAAAATCCTTGGTTTCAGTCTTTCTTATAAAAAAGGAACAGGTGTGTGGGTTCCTTTGAGTGCCGGGGATTCTCTTTTTGATAATGACTTTATTTCGAAGGAGGATGCATTTCGGGAACTTGCCCGCATTTTTGATAACGAAAAAATCACCGTCGCAATGCACAACGCAAAGTTTGATTACAAGATTCTTGTTTCAAACGGCATGAAGTTTGACGGCGGCCGCATGAAGTGTAACCTTGTTGATACTCTTATTGCTGCCTGGCTTATGGATCCTGATAAGTCTTTCAAAAAAACACATTCACTTGAAAATCTTGGAATTGTGGATCTTGGATTAATCGGAATCGAATATGAAGATATTGTAGGCAAGAAACAGACTTTCAGTGACGTTCCTCTGGAAACACAGGCCGAATACGCCTCTGAAGATGCAGACTTTACACTTCAACTCTGGCAGAAATATGAAGGCGAACTGAAAGAAAAGAATCTCTGGGATCTTTTTGCAAACCTTGAAATGCCGCTTCTTAAAGTCCTGACTGATATGGAAATTGCCGGAATCCACCTTGATACAAAATCACTTGATGAATACGATGTTGAACTAACAGGCAAAATCGAAGACATTCAGAATGCAATTTATGCGGAAGTAGGGCACAGTTTTAATATTGCATCCCCGAAACAGCTTGGAGAAGTTCTTTTTGAAGAGCTTGGTTATAAAGCTACAAAAAAGACAAAGACAGGATATTCAACTGATAACTCTGTTCTTGAAGAGCTTGCAGTTTATCATCCTCTTTGTAATAAAATCATTGAGTTCCGGGAACTTTCAAAACTTCAGTCTACTTATGTAGAAGCTCTTCCAAAACTTGTAGATAAAGAAGACCGCATTCATACAAGCTTTATGCAGACAGGAACCGCAACGGGTCGTCTTTCGTCTACAAATCCAAACCTGCAGAATATTCCGGTCCGTAACGAAATGGGCCGCCGCATCCGTTCAGCTTTTACCGCGCCTAAGGGAAAAGTTTACATTTCTGCCGACTATTCACAGATTGAACTTGTAGTTCTGTCCCATCTTTCTGGAGACCCTGCCATGTGCAAGGCTTTCAACGAAGGAACAGATGTTCATAAAGCTACTGCAAGTATGATTTACGGAGTTGGAATTGATGAAGTAACTCCTGAAATGCGCCGTACAGCAAAGACAATCAACTTCGGTGTCATTTACGGAATGGGCGCTTTCAGCCTTGCAAAAGATCTTGGCATTTCAAATACTCAAGGTCGTATTTTCATAGACAAGTATTACGAGCAGTACAGTTCAATCCGTAAATTTATGGATGACACAATTTCAAAGGCAGAAAGTCAGAAATACCTTGAGACAATTCTTGGCCGCCGCCGCTACATTTCTGGAATCGACAGTTCCAACAAAATGATTAAAAATGCTGCCGACCGCATTGCAAAAAATACACCTATTCAGGGCTCTGCCGCTGACATTGTAAAACTTGCCATGCTTTCTTTGGATAAAAAGCTCCGCGAAAGCGGAAGTCCGGCCCGGCTTCTTCTTCAGGTTCATGATGAACTTATTCTTGAATGCCCTGACGATAAGGCAACTGTTGATGCTACAATTTCCATGGTAAAAGACTGTATGGAAAATGCAATGAAGCTTTCTGTTCCACTTAAGGTAAGTGTTGAATACGGAAAAAACTGGGGCGAATTCCACTGATGATTGTAGCAGTTACGGGGCCCATGGCCAGCGGAAAAAATTACATTTGTTCTCAGTTTGAAAAAAAAGGGTGGGTGAGCATTGACTGCGATAAAGTAGTTCATGCGGCCATTGTTGAATGCCGGGACCAGATTCTTGAAACTTTTTCGTCAGACGCTTCCCGCATGAATATCAGTCTTTTAAATGAAGACGGCTCCATAAACCGCCGTGCTCTGGGTGCCATTGTTTTTTCAGATCCTGAACTTTTGAAAAGGCAGGAAAATATTGTTTATCCTTTTGTCGGGGATAAAGTAAACGCATTTATTGAAGAAAATGCCGGAAAAGATGTGATTATTAATGCCACTGTTCTTTATAAAACTCCTGAGCTTTTAAATAGATGTGAAAAGATTTTTTTTGTAAAGGCAAATCCTTTTAAACGGTTTTTTCGGGCCCGCCGACGCGACAAAATGCCTGTTTCAAAAATCCTTGACCGGTTCCGTTCCCAGAAGGATCTTTTAAAAAAATACAGGGAAGCTGCTACCGGCATCCCTGTTGAAATAATTAAAAATTAGCTGATTAGAATTTTTCTCTTAAAACGCTTTCGCCTTCCGCTTCATCCGGCATATACCAGAAGCAGAGCTGTATTTTTTCACCGGCTTTTTCAGAAAGTTTTACAGTTCCTGAAATCTTTGTCTTTTTCCCGGTTTTAATATCTTGGGCACAGATAATGCCTGCTGTCTTGTTTTCATCAAGTTCAATCCACTTGTCTTTTGAGTCAGTAATGGAAGGATCTTTTTCAATATATTCAACAGCCCGAACGTGAAGTTTTTTGATGTCATTGTTTGATGCTGTGGTCCATGAAAAATGAATGGTGTCACCTTTTACAGGCAAGTCTCCAAGGAATTTGTGTGTTACAGGAACAAGGGTTCTGTAATATAAAGGAGCTTTTCCTTTTTCTTCATGTCCGTATTTATCAACAGGGTAAATTGTTTCAAGTATATAAAAGTCTGTTTTGCTGTTGAGTGAGATCTTCCAGTTTACTGGTTTTGTACGTTCCTTTCCTTTGTGAGTTTTGAGCCACAGTGCACGCATTCTTCTGTTATTTTCATCAGAAAATTCAATTTCGATATGGCCGGTCATAACCCAGTCTGCAATTTTACTGGACTTGTTACGGCGCAGAAATAAAATGAGAAAAATAGTTCCGATTGTCAGGAGAAAAACTATCAGATCTCCTACATATCCTTTCATAGGAATTATAAAAAAGAAGGAAATGATTTTGAAAAGAAAATAAATAACCGGAATTACAACGGCAAAAATAAGGAGGACAGCAATAATTACTCGCAGCATGATCATTAAAATAGTGCCTAGGTCTTCAAATATCATTGAAAAAATGCCTTTTTTCTCATTTCTGTTTGTTTTATCACTCATACTTTAATTGTAACAAAAAAAAATAAATTACTAAACTAATTTTCTGTAATTCCGATACACAAAGTATAGGGGAATAAAAACTATGGAACAGAAAAGAACTTTATGGATTATCGCTGCAGCCGGCATGTTTCTGCTGGTAGTTTTGGGTGCGGCATTTATTCTTTATTCACCGGCTCAGAGAAGCGCTCCACAGTCAATTGCACAGAACTATCAGGTTCCTTCTCAAGGTTACCAGCAGTCTGCTTCAGGGTGGCAGACAGTTCCTGAGGCATATAACGGAAATCAGCTTTTGCCTCCATCACAGGGTGAAATTCATACAAATGATCTGACAGTTTATACAGAAAATACAAAGGTTTATGGAACAGAAACTTCTGAAGGTACTGTAATTGACCTTAATGCTCTTAAAGCTGTTACAGAAATGGCTCCAGCACAGGAAACTGTTCCACAGGCTCAGCCACAGAATATCAACATCACTGTTAATATTCCTGAAACAAAAATCGAAACTGTACCGGCTCCTGTTGTTGCAGTAACAGAAGTACCTGTTAAAGTTGTTCAGGCTGACGCTCCTGCTGCAAAAGGTTCTGCTTCTTCTGTGGCACCAGCAGCTCCAGCAACTTCTTCAAAAACAACAGTAAAACCAGCTCCAAAAGCTGAATCTAAAACTGCCGCAGCTTCAGTAAAACAGGCACCTGCAAAAACAGCTCCTGCAAAAACAGCACCTGCACAGTACTGGGTTCAGGCTGCAGCTTACTCAAATAAGAAAACTGCCGAAAATGCACGTGGTGTTCTTGATGATAATAAGATTCCTGCTGATATTTTCACATATCAGGATGCAAAAGGAAAAGTATTTTATCGTGTTCGTGTAGGTCCATATACAACAAAAAGTGAAGCTGAATATTGGCGTACAAAGATTGAGAAAATTTCTGATTTCAGTAAAGCAGAAAGTTATATCACAATGAATTAAAAATTTTTTTATAATATCTCCTAACGGCCGCATTTCTTTCGAAATGCGGTTTTTTTTGTTTTTTTTTTATTCTTTTTTCCTTTTTTATAAAAAAAAATCCATATATATGGTATGAAAAGAATTGTTCTTATAATGGCTTTCTTTGCAGGCCTTGGTGGTGTTTTTAATATTTATCCTTTGGAAGTGAAGGATTTTCAATGGGAAAGCGGAGCCGGTATAAAAATCCCTATAAAACATTTTTTTGTACAGACTACATTTCGTACCAATGGAGAGAAAAATCTTTGGGGTGGGGTCTTTGGTGGAAAGATTACAAAAAAGAAAATTCCTCTTGATTTTAAAGCAGGAAATATTGGAGTGGCGGGCTCTTTATCACTTTTGAATAATCCCCAGCTTTCATCTGTTATTTCACCTTTTTCAATTCCGCAGGGAACGGTAACATTTCTTTCTTCAAGGCTTCCTGACGGAACTTCATGGAATAAACCCTTAAGTGGCTTTATGAAAGTTTCAGGACTTTCTGCATTGTATACTGAAGAAAAATTACTTGGGGTTTGTGCCTCCTGTAAATGGTTTCAATGGACTTTTGTATCCTCTCCTTTGTCTGCGGGAAAAACCGAGTCATGGTATTCGGAACGTCCCTTTCTTAAAGACGATTTCAGGTCAGCCTCCATGATGTTTCAGGCAGCGTGGAGAAATGAGAAACTGTCTTTTTTGTTTTTTGATGCATTATACCTGCAGCCAGACGGAAAACTGCTTCAGGTGTTCAGAACAGAAAACCGAATAGGACCTGTTTCTTTGTCCATATTTGCAAATCCGAATCATAATCTTATTACAGCTTCCGGAAAAGTAATGGATGAATTTTATCAGATAAAGGGAAATATCCAGGGGAAAAGCGAAGGCGGAAAAAAAATGCCTGTTTTCTGGAAATATGGGGTTTCCTTTTTAGGAAATCTTGATCCTGTAAAAATGGAATTTAATTTGAAAACCAGTACAGGTTTCCGGATTTTGTGTTATGTGACCAGTTTGAATGGGGTTCTTTCAGGCGACATTTCAGTTCCATATGAGGAAGATAGTATTTCTCTTCCTGTTTTGAATAAAATTTCTTTATCGTTGAAAAATACCTGGTATTTTTCAGTGCTACAGGCTTTATTCAGAGCAGGTTTTTCTTTCATTCCTTTGAAAAATTATTCTTCGTTTCAAACTACGGAGAATATGGCTTTGTCAATTAACGTTGCATCAAAACCTTCATTATATATGAATATTACATCAGAACTGAAACAGAAGAATGGCATATGGCAGGGCGGAAAAAGTGATCTTGGATTAAGTTTAAAATATCAGCACAGATTGTTTGATGTTTCAGGAAAGATAGGCTTGAGTATTGAATATTAGG
>JAHBAD010000012.1 GCA_018385395.1 Treponema sp. | reverse complement strand
AAAATAAAGAAACCACCTGATATTCAATAAAAATAATATCCCGAAAGATATTCGTTAGGTGCTCGTTTTCATGAAAATCAGATGGTTAGACTCCTAGGATTTATATAAACGGATTGATATACTGTGGTTATGGCAAGCATTTTAATTAAGGATACAACAAAAGAAGAACGTGAAAGAATCGTGGCTGAAGCACTTGGGGATGAGTGTGGGCTTGGCTGCGGATATGAAGGAACCGGAATTGATTATCAGCTCTATATAGACGGCATCAAGGAACTTCGCGATTTGAATATGGAAGCAAATTGTGGTTTTGTCCGAGGCTACCCGGAAGAAGACCCTCCCATGAGTTGCCTGGGCGGTGAGTAATAAATCGTATATTTTAATAAAAGGAGTTTGCAAATGAAAATAGCAGCCACATATGATGTTTCAACAAATACAATTTTTCAGCATTTTGGGAAAACACAAGCATTCAAGCTTTATACAATCGAAGAGGGAAAAGTAACTGAGTCTAAGGTAATTGATAACGGCGGATTCGGACATCACGACCTTGCAACTTATCTGAAAGATTTAGGAGTAGAAATTCTTATTCTGGGAAACCGAGGACAGGGGGCCATTGATGCATTGAACAATGCTGGAATCAGGCAGCTGGCTGGTATTACAGGAAATCCTGATGAAGCCGTTGCTGCTTTTCTGAATGGAACTCTTAAAGATAATCCAGACGCAAAATGCAACCACCATGGGGAACATCATCATGAGCATCAGGAACCGTCTGTAACTTTTAAAAAGATTTAATAAAAAAATCCCGTTCTGAAACCAGAACGGGATTTTTCTAAGTCAGAGGCTGAAACATGTTCAGCATGACAGCTGTGTCAGTTATACGTACATTGGGCTAACCTGGTTCAGGATAACTTTATATTCTTCGTATGCTTTGTTATAAGCTTCAACGTTGGCAGCGATTGGCATTGTTGTTTTGCTTTCGTCCAGTTCAACGTGTGCATCTGCAAGTTCAGCCATTGTTACTTTCTTTCCGGCTTTTGTTTCAAGACACCAGAGGGCCTGAAGAGCGCCACCGAAAGCAGCAGCTTCTGAGTTTACAGGAACTTTTACAGGAAGATTCAGGATATCAGCAACAATCTGGCGCCATACAGGGGACTTTGCTCCACCACCAGTAAGGCGAAGTTCTTTTGCATCAAAACCAAGGGCTTTGAATCCGTCAAGGCCGCCGCGCATGCTGAATACTGCACTTTCAAGAGCAGCACGGGCAATGTTTGCACGTGAACAGTTTGCATAAGTCATACCTGTAATAGAAGCGCGTCCGTGTGGAAGGTTAGGAGTTCTTTCACCATTGAAGAATGGAAGAACGAATACACCGTCACAGCCTGGTTTTGCTTTTGCAGCTTCGTCGTCGAATGCACGAACATCCATCTGGAACAGGTCGCGGATTTCTTCTGAAGCAACTGTACAGTTCATTGTACAAAGCAGTGGAAGGTATCCGTTTGTAGATGAAGCGAATCCTGAAATTCCGTTTTCTGGATCAGCAACTGATTTTTCGCTGAATCCGTAAAGTGTTCCAGAAGTACCCATAGACATTGTAAGAGTACCACCTTTTACACATCCAGTTCCGATAGCAGACATCATGTTGTCTCCACCACCGGCAGAAACAGGAATTCCTTCTGGGATTCCGAATTTCTTTGCAGCTTCAGCATTTACAAAACCTGCTGGCTGGTCGTCAGAAATAATTTTTGGAAGTTTTGCAAGGAGACCTTCATCAATCAGGTTGCAAACTTTTTCTGACCATTTTCTTTCAATTGAATTGAAGATTGCAGTTCCCGAAGCATCACCGCATTCCATTACGTAGTCGCCTGTAAGAGCAAAGTTGATGTAGTCGTGTGGAAGCATGATATAAGCAAGATTTGCAAATGCTTCAGGCTTGTGGCGTTTGAGCCAGAAGATTTTTGGAGCTGTGAAACCTGGGAGCATAAAATTCTGTACAGCTTCAACCATCTTTTCTTTTCCGCCGATAGCATCTGTAAGAATCTTACATTCTTCTGTTGTTGATGTATCGTTCCAGAGTTTTACGTTGTAAAGTGCTTTTCCGTCTTTTCCAAGAGGAACAAATCCGTGCTGGTGTCCTGAAACACCGATAGCCTGGATAGAAGCGCGTCCTTCAGCAGAAAGTTTTCCAAAACATACGCTTAATGCTTCATCGTACCATTCAACTTTCTGTTCGCGTGTACCGTCATTTTCAGAAATCAGGTCCATTGGGCAGGCACCGCTTTCAATAGTTTTTTTGTTTTCGTAATCGTAGAGTACAACTTTCATTGACTGTGTACCCATATCAATTCCGGCTACTGTTTTCATAAATATTTTTCCTTTTCTAATTTTTTTTGGGGCAGCTCCGACTGGCTCCGCTGCCAATCGGGGGTGCGACGCGATGCCCCCGCGTCGCTTAGGGCGGTTACCCCCTCATCTTAGCAAGGTCCAGGTTTGGTCCCATAAGACCAACGAAAGCACCCTGTTTTGCTTCTGATGTATCTGGGTGAGCGATGAGCCACTTGTTGCGTGCCCAAAGGAGTTTGTCTTCGAAATCAACTTCTTTGATAGCTGGTTTTTCTGTATTTGTGTCTTTTGGAAGAACGATGATTACACGGAAGCCTTCTTTAGAAACTTCTTTTCCTTTTACTGCGTTACATGGAGCGTAGTGGAGAGTTGTTTCGTAAACCTGAACAACTGTTCCTTTTGGAACGTAGAAAGCTTCTACACAATTTGTATTCAGTTTTCCGTTTTTAACTGATTCAAGTGAAGCCAGCATCAGGATACAGTCATTTGACGGGATGTTAAGTTCTGAACCGCGGTGCCATTCAAGACAGTTCAGTTTTGTGTTGTTACCGTTACAGTAACCGATCTGGATTGGCATTCCGCCGTAAGCGTTTGTAGAGAATACATCTCCCATGATTGCTTCTAGGTCTGAATCGCTTGGTTCGTAGATAACTGCGTTTGCAGGTTTTTCTGTTTTTTCATCAAGTTTTGCAAGAAGGGCTGTTACGTCGTATCCTGTCAAAACTTTACCGTATTTTTTGAAAGAATGACTGAAAACTGATTTAATTTTCATATAAAGACTCCTTTACCAATTTAATTTGGTTATTTGTTCTATTTTATTGCATAAATCGGATTAGTCAAATTTGGGAAATCCCCTATATCTTGAAAAATTCGCCATAAACTTTTAATATTGGAACAATATGAATGATATAAATGAGTTATTGAGTGAGTTTTTGGATAAAGATACTGTCGGAGAGTTGTCGAATTTCCTGAACAAAGCTGAAAAATACGAAAAAGCAGCTGATAAAATCGCTGTGGCATTCGGATCAAAATCGGGATTTTCTAAAATTACACCGGAAAACGCTCTTAAACTGTCACACAGTTTCAAGAATAACCTTACTCTTCTTATCCAGAAGACTTGGGTAGAAAAATCAGATATCGCTCTGAAAGATAAACTTCTTTATGAACTTGAACAGTTCTCTCTGGAAGACAGTAAGAAATGGACTGAACGTTATCCTTTGTTCCTGTCACTTATTGATGACGCTGTTTTCCTTATGTTCGGTAAACAGGCAAAATCGGAAGACTTCCTTGAATATTCCCTTCGAATTGACCCCGAATTCGGGATTTTCTGGTGGTATATCGGAAGCTTGCCAAAGGAATGTGACTGGTCTGAAGAAAAATGCCGTCTGGCAGTTTTACTCGGAATGTACTTCCTGGCAAATTACTAAATCTCGGCATTGTTCGAGAATAAAGGCTTCCCTTTTGTGGAAGCTTTTTTTGTTTTTGGAGAAAAATATGAATCTGAATGAAATCTGTAAATCACTTAGAACCGGAACAAATATACTGGCACTTCAGTCGGCAAATCAGAAAAACAAAGCTCTTGAAGCGGTAATTGAATCAATCAGAAACAATAAGGCTGCTATTCTTGCTGCTAACTTTATAGATGTAAACAGAGCCCGCGAGTCGGGAATGAAAGAAAGTCTTGTAGACCGTCTTATGCTGGATGACAAAAGGATTAACGGAATTCTTGAAAGCATTCAGCAGGTTATTTCACAGACTGACCCGATTGGTGAAGAAACAGGCGGATGGAAAACACCAAACGGACTTTCGATCCGTCAGGTAAGAGTTCCTGTAGGGGTTGTGGCAATTATTTACGAAAGCCGGCCTAACGTTACTGCAGATGCTTTCTGCCTGGCATATAAAAGCGGAAACTCAATTCTTCTTCGCGGTTCTTCATCGGCAATGAATTCGAACCGTGCCATTGTAAAGGCGATTAAAGAAGGACTTGCTTCTGTAGAAGGCGGAGTTCCACAAGCTATTGAACTTGCACCTTGCGAAAGCCATGACGAAGTAAAAGAAATCCTTACTGCAGTTGGGCAGATTGATATGGCTTTACCACGCGGAAGTGCAAAGCTGATTAAAATGGTTGTAGAAACTGCAAAGGTTCCTGTAATTGAAACAGGAAGCGGAATCTGTCACCTTTATATAGATGAATCTGCAGACCTTGAAATGGCAGCCCGCATTGCTAAAAACGGTAAGATGCAGAGACCTGGGGTTTGCAACGCTCTGGAATGTTTTGTTGTGAATATAAAAGTGGCTGCAGAGTTCCTTCCAAAACTGGCAGAAACGTTTGAAGGCAAAGTAAAAATCCATGCTGATGAAGCAAGTTATGAGATTCTGAAAAATGTTAAGGTTTCTGAACCGGAAACTGAAAAAGCCGTGAATGATGAAGATGATGTTTTCAGTCTTTCTGATTTGGCAAATGTCCTTGGAGTAGGAGATGATGTTTCCGCTCTTCCACCAACAGCAACCTGGCTTGTTCCTGCAAAGGAAGAAGATTTCGGATTTGAATTCCTGGATCTGGAATGTGCTGTAAAAACTGTTGAAAACTTTGATGAAGCTGTTGAATATATCAACACTCACAACACAAAGCATTCGGAATCCATCATTACAAATGACCGTTCCCGTGCCCGCGACTTCCAGAACCGCATTGATGCAAGCTGTGTTTATGTAAATGCATCAACCCGCTTCACTGACGGCGGCGAGTTCGGTTTCGGGGCAGAACTTGGTATCAGTACTCAGAAACTTCACGCTCGCGGTCCTATGGGAATCAAAGCCCTGACAACAACAAAATACTTGATTGATGGGGATGGCCAGATAAGATAAATCAAATAAATATTTTTGCTTTAATGAATTACGCGAAGGAACAGAATGGGTGTGCAGGGCACTTGAAGCGCGGCTTTATAGTTTCCTATCCGCGCTTCACGTGCAGTGACGGTACCTAACGGCCTGACACACCCATTAATGTGACTGGGAGTAATTCATTAAACGTATATAAACTAAGTAATTTGATTTATATGAAGTTTATGCTAAAGGATCTACGCCGAACACTTTTGCCAGCTGTTTGCGGGTGGCTTCCAGGTCTTTCGGGTAAGGTGCTTCGAAAGTAACCTGTTCGCCTGTTTTCGGGTGGGCAAAACTGATGCGGTAAGCGTGAAGGGCAAGGCGGCTTAAAAGCGGACGTTCTTCAGTCTCGTCTCCGTTCCAGCGGCGTTTGAATTCCGAAAGGCGCACCGGTTTCTGGTTTCCGCCATAAAGAGGATCGCAGACAATCTGGAGCCCGTTGGCATTCAGATGAACGCGGATCTGATGTGTGCGCCCTGTTTTAGGTTTTGCTTCAATCCATGAGTAGGGACCGCAGCTTCCCATATTTCTGAATTCAGTAACAGAAGGTTTTCCAAGTCTTTTATCAACAACCGTTCTGTGACGGGCGTCTCCGTCAGGAAGCAGCTTTAAGTCTACAGTAAGATTGTCCCAGACCGGATGTCCGTAAACCAGTGCGTGATATGTTTTCTGAACTTCACGTTTTTCAAACTGCATTGAAAGATTTTTGTGTGCTTCAGCATTTCTGGCGTAAATAACAATTCCGGATGTATCTTTGTCGATTCTGTGAACAGCATAAAGACGACCGAATTCTTTTTCGGCTTCCAGATCCAGTCGAGGTGCGTCAAGATTATAACGGTCGGCGGCAATTAAAAGTCCTGATTTTTTGTTCAGGACAACAATGTCGTCATCAGAGTAAATAACTGAAAAATATGAGTTAGCCATTATTCTATTGTAGTGGAAAGTTCCATCTTTGTCAGAATGGCATCCAGCTTTGTGCCGTAGTCGCGGTCGGCGGCCCAGGTTCCGGCCAGTTCAAAAATGGTTGGGGCCTTGCCTTTTGGATTCACCCATTTGAAGCGCTTGTCTATAAGTTCGTTTGAAAGCTGATTTTCTTCTGTCTTGGCGTAGGCAAAAAGATGCTGGATATGGGCGCGCACTCCAAGTTGTTCAGTTTCAAAAACTTCACCGCGGCTGTCTTCGTCTATAGCTCCAAGACCGCAGTAATTGTGCATGTCAGGAGTAACAAGGTTTCCAAAACGCAGGTAGCCGGTTTCAAGGCACATCTGAGCAAAGGCGCAGTCTGAGTTGATTCCTTCTGCAGCGCATTCTTCAATGTAATAATTTGCCATGCGGATAATGAAGCCTCTGTCGGCTTCAGGGTTCTGACTCATAAAATAGAAATAAAGTTCTTCGGCACTAAGAACTGGTTCATCAGACAGGTTTCTTGAAATGGTTGCTTTCGGATAAAACTCAATTTCAGGTTCGATTTCGACTTCATGTTCGGGTTCTATGTCAAATTCTTCAATCAGTTCAAAATCATCTTTTTCAGTTGGATTTACTGGTTCCTGCCTTGGAACAGATTTACATCCTGTAAAAATCAGTGTGAAAGAGAACGCAGCAAGTAAAATCAGTTTTTTCATAATTAAATTTTCGGAATTTTTTGAATCTTCTTTCCTAAAAAAGAAAAAAAAACGCATATATAGAGTATGGAAATGAAATCAAAACCTGATATCCGCGAATTGACACTTAAAAATGGTTTGGATTATCCAAATGATGAAGAACTCCTTATGTTGATTTTGGGCTCCGGAACCAGAGATTGTTCTGTAAGGAATTTAGCTCATAATGTTAATGATGTAATTGATGTGAGTGCAACTGACGAACTTCTTGGGAAGCTTGGAGAAGTGAAAGGAATGGGACCTGGAAAGGTGCTTCAGGTAGCCGCTGCAGTAGAGCTTGGCAGAAGAAAAAATCAATGGACTGGATTAAGAATCTCCCATGCTTCTGAACTTGTTCCATTCATTAAAGCTTATTCTATAAAATCAAAAGAACATTTTCTCTGTATAACGTTAAACGGAAATCATGAAATTATAAAGGTAAATGTTGTTTCTGTAGGGACTGTAAATTCCTCTTTGATTTACCCAAGAGAAGTAATGGAAATTGCAATCAAAGACAAAGCTGCTGCAATAATCATAAGTCATAATCATCCTTCCGGAAATCTTGAGCCGTCAGAATCTGATATAAATACAACAGAAAAACTTATTTCTGCAGCCCATGTAATGGGAATTCCAATTCTTGATCATATAATAATAAGCTCAGGAGGCTATTTCAGCTTTCTGGAAAATGGTTTGTTGTTCACAGAAGATTAAATTTGATATAATAGAGATATGAGAAAGTTTAAACTAATTTTGTCAGCTCTATTACTTGTGCTTTCATTTAACCTTGGAGCTTTGGAAATAGATCTTGGTGAT
The DNA here is from genome assembly GCA_018385395.1 of Treponema sp. Lineage (GTDB taxonomy): Bacteria > Spirochaetota > Spirochaetia > Treponematales > Treponemataceae > Treponema_D. Next base: position 8,202 of record JAHBAD010000012.1, on the reverse strand, counting down.
GTTATTGGAGAAATTGAAACAAAACCTTCCCCTTCCGAAAGAAAGGAAAGACCTTATAGCGGAACAAATTTCCTGGCACCTGTAAATGAAGAAGAATTAGCAGAAGATGATGAAGTAGATTCTGTTATACATATAAAATCAAATGTCAGTAATGCAGAAGTTTACCTGAACGGAGTTTATAAAGGAAAAACTTCAGTTACCTTAAAAAATCTGCGTCCCGGAAAATATCGTCTGGAACTTCGCAAACGGTTTTATGAATGTGATGAATTTACAATTAATGTTCGTGAAGGTTTCAGCCTGACCTATGAAATTTATATGAAGGAAATTCAGGGAACAATCAGATTCCAGAATATTCCATCTGATGCAAAAGTTTATCTGGATGAATGTCGTACAATTTCTTCTTCAGTTGATATTATCGCCGGTTATCATAATGTAAAAATTAAAAGATTTGGTTTCGAAGAAATAGAAAAGACTTTTTTCCTTGAACCATATCATACAGTTACTATTAATCCGGAATTTAAAGAATGTCCTTTTGAACTTCGGGATTTTAAAACCTCCCGTGAAGAGATTAATCCGGAATATTCGGGAACTGTTGGAAAATCAAAAATCACTTTTTATGTAACTGCAAAAGAAACTGCAACGCTCAGTGTTTTTGCCCCTGATGGTACAATGACTAATACTTATGTTTTCCCAGAATTTATGGATTGGGAACAAAGTTATTCCTGGAACGGTTGTTCAGATGACGGAATGATGCTTGGAGACGGATTGTACTGGATCGAGCTTGATTGTGCTGGGAAAATTTACAGAGTCAGTGTGACAATCAATACAAAATTGAATTATCCTATGATGAATAATACTTCTTCAGGATTCGGTTACGGAAAGGCGCCGGCTCTTGAACCTGTGTCTATGAGTTACGGGCTTCTCGGAGTGGCAGCAAATCCTTTATTTCTGGATAACCGTTATGAAACAACAAGGATTGATGCTTTCATAAGTGGTGCAATCGGAAAGCATTTTTCTATGGGCGGGCACTTTAATTCATATCTTGTTTCCGGAGATTTTCCGTTTGTGTTTGGATGCGATTTTCGGTATGCAGATTCTTTTGTTGTTACTTCAGATATGAATTTTAATTTTGGTGTTCTTTTAAGATACGGATATGCTGAAAATGTGCCTGAAACCGCCTGTGATACAGGAGCCGGGTTAGGCGGTGGAGTTCTTGTGGGCAGCAGCACAAACTCTTTCTCTGCAACTGCAGGATTCCAGTATATTGCTTCTCCAGAAACCGGTATTTTTATGGAAGAATACAATAGATTTCAGGCTTCTGTTGCACTTGCAGCAAAGCTTACAAAGAAGTTAGTATTTTTCGGATATGGAATGATTAACACAAATGCGGCACTGGCAGCCGGATGCGGAGTTAATGTAATGCCTTTTGGTGGTGCTGTTGTTCTAAATGCAGGATTTGATACAAACACTCTCCTGAATAGCAGTCAGTTTGATGCAGCAGGAAAATTTGGAATCACTTTTGTCTTTTAGGACTCTTTTTACTATATTTAAAGAATAGGATTTAATTATGCGTTTATATACTCGTGGTCAGATTGTTTTTACAGCTCTTATAGTTGGAGCACTGGTTTGTGCCGCCTCGGCTTTTACTTCAATTAAAATTTTCAAAAATAAAACGGCAAAGGTTGAGCCAGTGGATGCCGAATTAGAAGAAGAATTGAATGTCCCTGGTCAGGATTCAGCTGTTTCTAAAGCCGATGAATATCTTTCCGATATTCTTGAAACAACTCCTGAAACCCCGGCCGTAATCCCGGTAAGTGACACAATTGCATATACTCAGGAAGAAATCCAGAATATCACCGTTTATGAAAAATGCAGTGATGCAGTTGTAAACATTAATACACAGGTTGTAGCTTACGACTGGTTCCTGGAACCTTATGTTCAGGACGGAGGAAGTGGTTCCGGTTCAATTATCGATAAGCGCGGATACATTCTGACAAATGTTCATGTTATTCAGAATGCAACAAAAATCTATGTTTCACTTTCCGATGGAACTCAGTACGAAGCTGAAGTCGTAGGTCAGGATGCAGACAGCGACCTTGCTGTAATTAAGTTTGATCCTCCTGAAGGTGTTCAGTTAAAAACAATTCAGTTTGGCGATAGTCAGGGGCTTCGCGTAGGGCAGAAAGTTATCGCAATTGGTAATCCATACGGTCTTGCCCGTACAATGACAACTGGTATTGTTTCAAGCCTTGGACGTCCGCTTAAAGATTCTGCAACAGGACGAATCATTAATAATATGATTCAGACTGATGCCGCAATTAACCCTGGAAACTCTGGGGGACCTCTTCTTGATACAAATGGCCGGATGATAGGCATCAATACAATGATCGTTTCTAACTCAAACAGTTCTGCGGGTGTTGGCTTTGCCGTTCCTGCGGAAACTGCTGTCCGTGTCGTAACTGACCTTTTGAAATATGGCAAAGTGAACCGCGGTACAATGGATATTTCAGTAATTCAGCTTACAAACCGCATAGCACAGTATGCCCGTCTTGATATTACAAGCGGTATGCTTGTTTCACAGGTTGCAAAAGGTTCTCTTGCAGAGAAGGCCGGACTTCGTGGTGGTACAGAAGCTGTTTATTATGGAAACCGCAGAAATGTTATTTATCTTGGTGGAGATGTTATTACAAAAATCGATAATACAAATATTACATCTCTTGCTGATTATTATCTGGCACTTGAAAGTAAACGGCCTGGAGATGTTGTTACTATTACTGTGCGTCGTGACAGAAAGAATGTTCAGATTAATGTAAAACTTGAAGGAACAGCTGAAGAAAAGTCTGGTTCCTCTGGAATGATTTAATTACGGAGTTTATTATCAAAAAAGATTATATTAAGTCGCTTGTGGCCTGGGCCGTAGTTCTTATTCTTCTGGCTCTGGCTTTTGTTTTTTATCGTGACACTGTGAACCAGGTTCTTGAAGGTGTAAGGAATCTTGAAGTTTCCAAAGTTTCCTTGTGCTGTCTTTTTGCAGTGGTTTATTATCTTTGCGAAGGTACCATTCTTTACAAAATGGGAAAACTTATTAATCCTGGTTACAGATGGTACACTGGATTCAGTGTTTCCTATAAATGCGAATTTATCCGTGTTCTGACAATGGGAACCGGGGCAGGCGTTGCAGAAATTTTGTTTCTTCAGAAAGATGGAATTCCTGCCGGGAAAGGAACTGGTCTTACTCTTATGCAATATGCCTTGAAGCGTATCACTATGATGGTAATTGCTCTGGCAGCTTTTATTTTTTTATGTACAAAGCCTGTTTCGGGAAAAGTAATGTCAGATTACAGACTCCTTATTCTTGGGGCGCTGGCTTTTTCAATAGTAGTTTCGCTGGTTGTTTCAGCTCTTGCTTTTAGTAAGAAATTGAATGTTCTTATGAATCTTCTGCTTGATAAGTTATGCCAAAAGTTTGTAACCAAAAAGGGGTTATTTGAAAAATGGCGTGAAACAATGAACCAGCTTAATGAAGCGGGGCTTCTTTATATTCATTATCCGGTACTTCTGATTCAAATTTTGATTTTGAATACCGTAAAAATGCTTTCTTTTTATGCAATTCCAGGTTTTATATTAATGAGTAGTACAGGATTTATTGAAGGAACACTTCTTATGGCAGTTGCTTTTGTCTCTGCAACAATTATTCCATCTCCTTCGGGAGTTGGTGCCCTTGAGTTTGCTTTTGTCAGTTTTTTCGGGGCTTTTGTTCAGCAGGCAGATGCAATTACAAGTGTTCTTGTATACCGTTTTGCAACCTGGATTATGCCATGTATAATCGGGATGATTCTTTTTGTAGTTGACGGATTCAGACTTAAAAGAGGAAAAAATGCATAGAATAATGTTTGTCTGTCACGGAAATATCTGCCGCTCAACTATGGCTGAATTTGTGATGAAACATATTGTAAAAAGTCGTGGCCGTGAAAAGGATTTTGTAATTGATTCAACAGCTACAAGTCTTGAAGAAATAGGGAATGATACACACCCCGGAACAAAGCAGAAGCTTCGTCAGGAAGGTATTCCTTTTAGTCGCCGTGCGGCACGCCGCATTACAAGAAATGATTGTGAAAACTTTGACCTGATTATTGTCATGGATCAGGAAAATCTCTGGGGACTGCATCGTCTTTTCGGAAATGATTATGATGATAAAATCCATCTGCTGCTTGAGTATGCACCATCAAATCACAGTGAAGTAGCGGATCCATGGTACACTGGAAATTTTGATGCAACTTACGAAGATGTTCTTGCAGGCTGTCTTGGGTTGTGGGATAAACTAGACTAAAAAACTTTTTATATTTCTGTGGGATGAGGTGGGGGATACTTAGTAGGACAGATTTATTTGAAAATGGGACGCAGCGAATCGTGACTCAGTGAAATCCCGCAACGAAGTGAGGACACATTTCACTGAAGGCACGAATTCGTTAGCAAACCACTAGGTTTGCGACATGCTGTGACCCGTTTTCAAGAGAATTTGATGAAACTAGTATCAGCCGCCTAAATACGCTGCTTTTACGGCAGGATCTGTAAGAAGGTCCTGAGCGTTTCCACTTTTTGTGATTGTACCTGTTTCCAGAACGTATGCACGGTTAGCGATAGAAAGTGCCTTCATGGCGTTCTGCTCAACCAGAAGGATTGTTGTTCCGTCTTTGTTGATTTTCTGAACGATGTTGAAGATTTCATCTACGAGAATTGGAGCAAGACCCATTGAAGGTTCATCCAGAAGCAGAAGATCAGGCTGTGCCATAAGAGCACGTCCCATTGCAAGCATCTGAAGTTCACCACCAGAAAGAGTACCTGCGTTCTGTTTGATACGTTCCTTCATACGAGGAAAATATTCGTAAACGCGTTCCAAATCCTTCTTGATATTTTCCTTGTCTTTACGCAGGAAAGCGCCAAGTTCAAGGTTTTCTTTTACAGAAAGATTTAAGAAAATGCGGCGTCCTTCCGGAACCTGGATCAGATGTTTTGTAACAATCTTATCGGCAGGCATAGAACTAATGTCTTCGCCTTTAAATGTGATTGTACCGCTCTGCTTTTTGATGATATTTGAAACAGCATGCAGAGTAGTTGTTTTCCCGGCTCCGTTTGATCCGATAAGTGTAATGATTTCACCCTGGTTTACTTCAAAAGAGATTCCGCGCAGGGCATTGATTGCACCATAGTTTACAACTAAATTATCTACTTTTAACATTTCTTTATTGTCCTTTACAGATAGATTTCCTCAAGACAAAAGACTTTCATCTACAGAAGACAAATTGTCAATTGTCCATTATCAACTGTCAATTCCCTAAGTATGCTTTAATAACCTGAGGATTTGTTCTGATTTCTTCAGGAAGGCCTTCGGCAATGATACGACCGTAATCCAGAACCATAATGCGTTCACAGATTCCCATAACAAATTTCATATCGTGTTCAATAAGAAGAACTGTCAGTTTGAAATCGGAACGGATTTTTTCAATCATCTGGCGGAGTTCATCAGTTTCCTGAGGGTTCATGCCGGCTGCAGGTTCGTCCAGAAGAAGAAGTCTTGGGTTTGAAGCAAGGGCACGTGCAATTTCAAGGCGGCGCTGTTCACCGTATGAAAGGTTCTTTGCAAGGTCATTTTTCTTGTCTGAAAGATTTACAACTGCCAGCATTTCTTCCACTATTTGGGTCATGAGTTTTTCGTCACGGCGGAAGCGTGGAAGACGGAGCAGAACATCAAACATGTTTACAATGCGCTGGTTATGAAGAGCAATGCGAACATTGTCGGCAACTGTAAGGTTTCCGAAAAGGCGGATGTTCTGGAAAGTACGTGCAATACCCATCTGATTCAGGGCCGCAGGTGTCTTTTTATTTGTAATGTGGATTTTGTCGTTTTTATCTGTGAAAGAAATTTGTCCGCTTGTAGGTGTGTAAACGCCCGAAAGCATATTGAATACTGTAGTTTTTCCGGCGCCGTTTGGTCCGATAAGACCAACAAGTTCGCCTTCTTTAAGTTCACACGAGAAATTGCTGACGGCACAAAGTCCGCCGAAAACAATGGAAATATCGGAAGCTTTTAATACTGTCTTTGATTCGCTCATTATTCTGCCTCCTTTTCTGAAGATTCAGTCTGCTTTGATTTTTTGCTGAAAAGAGTTTTCAGTCCGCCGGCTTTAAGCCAGTCGAAAGTTTTTACAAATGAAGCTTCTTTTGTTCCAAGGAGTCCCTGTGGTCTGAAAAGCATTACGATAACCAGGATTACAGGATAAACCAGGAGTCGGAAGTCTTTCAGGAAGCGCAGAACTTCCTGCAGGATTGTAAGAACAAAGGCTGCAAGAACAGCACCTGTTGTAGAACCCATACCGCCAAGAACAACGTAAATAAGGTAATCGATACTCTTTGTGAATGATGCCTGATCTGGTTTTACGAAACCAATGAGCATAACATAAAGGGCACCGCCGATACCGGCAATGAAAGAAGCTATAACGAAACCAATCATCTTGTATTTGAAGATTGGGATACCTGAACTGTTTGCAGCAATTTCATCTTCGCGAACGGCAAGAATTGAACGTCCGTAAGTTGAGCGGATGAAGTTTTGAACCAGAACTACAAGTACGATAAGAACCGCTGTAATTACAAAGTAAGCAAGTGTCGGGTCCAGACAGAGCATTGTAACGAACTGTTTTCCGTTTGGTCCGCCAGTAAGGCTTTTCAGGTTTACGAGAACCTTGAAAATGATTTCACCGAATGCCAGTGTAACGATTGCCAGGTAGTCGCCTTCCAGTTTAAGAACAGGGAAGCCGATAAGGAAACCAAAGAAGGCTGTAATAATTGCGGCAATGATTACAGAGATAAACAACGGACAACCGGCTTCTGTAAGAAGAACAGTTGCGTAAGCACCGATTGCCATGAAGCCGGCCTGACCAAGTGAAAGCTGACCTGTAATGCCACAAATCATGTTTACGCTTAAAGCCATGATTGCGTTTACGCCTGAAAGAGTCAGAAGCTGTGCGATGTAAGCATCCAGGATGATGTCGAATTTGATGAGGATTGTCGGAACAAAAAGACAGAATGCTGCAACGCAGGAAAGAATGATTGTATTTCTGATAAACTTGTTTTTCATTTTCAATCTCCTCCTTAAACCTTAACTGTGCGTTTCTTACCAAAGATACCTGTTGGCTTTACAAGCAGGATAATGATAAGCAGCGAGTAAGAAATGGCGTCGGCATACTGTGAAGACAGGTAAGCTTTTGTCATTGTTTCGGCAATACCAAGAATTACGCCACCGAACATGGCACCCGGAATTGAACCGATTCCACCAAGAACTGCGGCAACGAAAGCCTTGAGACCTGGAATGTAACCCATTGTCGGTTCAATCTGCGGATAAGCTGTGGCATAAAGAACACCGCCGGCACCTGCAAGAACAGAACCTATAACGAAGGTAATGGCGATTGTCTTGTTTACGTTAATACCCATAAGAGCCGAAGCCTGCATGTCAAAAGAAACGGCCTGCATAGCTTTACCGGTTTTTGTGTAGTTTACGATGAAGTTCAGAACCAGCATAAGAACTGCTGCAGAAACAATAACGATGATCTGCAGGTTTGAAATTGTACAGATGCCGCCAAGGTTGAACTGTTTAAGTGGAACTGTAGGATACTGACGTGGGTTTGGTCCGACAAATGGAAGAACGCGCATCAGGTTCTGAAGAATAAGTTCAACTGCGATTGCTGTAATGAGTGAGTTGAGACGAGGTGCGTTGCGGAGCGGGCGGTAAGCAAAGCGTTCGATAACAAGCGAAAGCAATGCACAGAAAACCATGGCCGCAAGGAATGCACAAGCCATTCCGGAAAAACCGGTTCCCATAGCGCGAAGAACAAAGTATCCTGCGTAGGCCCCCATCATCATGATGTCACCGTGGGCAAAGTTGATAAGTTTTACGATACCGTAAACCATTGTGTAGCCCAGCGCGATAAGTGCATAAATACTTCCAAGCTGGAGCCCGTTTATCAACTGATTCAAAAACATTGAAAAAGAGTTCAATTGAGCCTCCTTTTTTTTATAAGGCAAATTTTAAATATATAACGCTACATTTTCGCACAAATTTAAAAAGAATTTAAGTAGGTATTCAAAACATAAAAATTGTACATATAAATCAAATATATTTTATTTGATTAGTTATGGCCTCTAAAA
>JAHBAD010000158.1 GCA_018385395.1 Treponema sp. | reverse complement strand
GGGCAATCCCATTTATCCAGATTCTTAAGGTGACAAATAACCCATTTACCCTGATATTTTGAAATAAGAGAAACATATTTAATATCAAAATCATTTAATCGTGTAAGTGGATAAGTATTATTTAATTCAAACATTTTTTACTTTTTTCTCCCGCTATATTCCTGTTGATTTGAATAATCAACTATTCAATTATTGCACATTTATCAATCAAATTGTTCTATAAAATTAGACACCGGAGGTTGTTTCAACAACCGAGGATGTACAATTCGTTCGTGACAAGCGAACAGTTTAATAAAAGAGTTTTGAAAAAACTCTAAGTTAAATCAAATGACACTATTTTGTCATTTGATTTAAACGTTCGTATTTCAGTAGTTCCAGGTCTTAGGAATATTCGTGCATTGCTAAAATCAAACATCATATGCAATAAGGCCAACCTCTGCTGGAATTAAGGTGATTATATATTCAATTTTGTTTGAATTTTAGGGGGTGTTAATTAGACGCTTACGATTAAATTACATAAGTTTTGAAAGCTTTTCACGAAGATATTCCGATTTCTCTTTAAGTCCAATAGAACCAAGTTTAATGTAAAGAAAGTTTGGTTGTGTCGGGTTTAATTTTACATCCTTCGGATTTTCCGCAATCAGTCTCAAAAGCTTATCAACTGAAATATCGGACACTTTGGCAAACTCGACTGCAACTTCACCTTTTCTTTCTTTGATTGATGAAATCTTAAGCTGTCGACAGATAATACGGATTTCAGCCAGAGCCAAAAGACTTGACACTTCATCAGGAATAGGACCGAAGCGGTCATCAAGTTCTGAAAGAACAGCTTCGAATTCTGCATTGGTCTGAATGGCCGCAATCTTTTTATAGATTTCCATTTTAACCTGAGGATTCGTTACATAACTGTCAGGAATGAATCCTGTATATTCAAGTTCCATAAGAACTTCATTCTGAAGTTCATCCAATTCTTTTTGTGCAGTAAGCCGATTAACAGCTTCATTCAAAAGACGCATGTAAAGATCAAAACCAACGGCATAAACTTCACCGCTCTGGTCTTTTCCAAGCAGGTTCCCCGCTCCGCGGATTTCCATATCTTTCATGGCGATTTTAAAGCCGCTTCCAAGTTCTGTAAAGTCGCTGATAACCTGAAGTCGTTTCATGGCAACTTCCGAAAGACTTTTATTTTCGGGATACAAAAGATATGCATAAGCTTTCCTGTCACTTCGTCCAACACGGCCACGAAGCTGATAAAGCTGTGAAACACCGTACATATCTGCCCGGTCAATAATGATTGTGTTAACGTTTGGAATATCAATTCCGTTTTCAATAATTGTGGTGGCAATAAGAACCTGGAAAGCGCCCATCTTAAAGCGATGGAAAATATCGTCTAGTTCGTCGGCACTCATCTGACCGTGTGCCACATCCACAATAACTTCGGGAACCAGGTTCTGTATTTTTCGCTGTACTTCCTGAAGATCAGAAACCCTGTTATGAAGATAGAAAATCTGACCGCCGCGTTCAATTTCACGGCGGATTGCAAACTGAATCTTGTCTTCGGTGTAACCGTCAACAATTGTTTCTATGGGCTGGCGGCTCTGTGGCGGAGTTGTTAAAAGAGACATGTCACGGATTTTCAAAAGACTCATGTGGAGAGTTCTTGGAATTGGTGTAGCACTCATTGTAAGACAGTCAACGTTTGCCTTCATCTCCTTAAGCTTTTCTTTATCCTTTACACCGAACCTCTGTTCCTCATCAATAATCATAAGTCCAAGATTTTTGAACTTTACGTCTTTCTGAATGATTCTGTGTGTTCCAACAAGAATATCAACTTCCCCCATAGAAAGATCCAGAAGAACTTTTTTCTGTTCGGCAGGTGTTACAAAGCGGCTCATATGTTTGATTTTTACCGGAAAGTTTTTAAAACGTTCAAGACAGTTTTCATAATGCTGCTCTGCAAGAATTGTTGTGGGTGCAAGGAAGGCAACCTGTTTTCCTCCCATTACGGCCTTAAAAGCTGCTCGCATGGCAATTTCAGTTTTACCATAACCAACGTCTCCGCACACAAGACGGTCCATAGGAACTGGCTTTTCCATATCATTTTTTATCTCTTCGGTAACGGTAATCTGATCAGGAGTATCTTCATATGGGAATGCGGCTTCAAAAGCTGCCTGCCACTCAGTTTCATGAGGAAATGCATATCCAACAGAAGCCTTACGTCTTGAATATAATGCTATAAGTTTTTCAGCAAGATCTTCAACCGCCTGCTTAACTTTATTCTTACGGTTCTCCCATGATTTGGAACCAATACGGTCTATATGTGGATGTTCACCTTCACTTCCAATATAACGCTGAATAAGGTTTACCTGTTCAATTGGAACAAAAGCAAATTCTTCATCGGCATATTCAAGCTTGATGTAATCGCGTTCGTTTCCCATAGCTTTCATGCGTTCAATTCCAAGGAACTTTCCGATTCCCCAGTTTACATGAACCACATAGTCACCCGGGTTTAATTCAACGAAAGTATCAATTGCCTTACTCCTGGCTTTAGTCGTTGTCTTTGCAACATATTTTCTACGCCCGAAAATTTCATTTTCCTGAACAACCAGAAGCTTGATTTCAGAAATTGAAAAGCCTTGAGAAATGCTTTCAGGTATAAGGTAAACTTTTGGCTTTCCCTGTTCAGGTTGAGTAAAATCTTTAAGGATTTCATTAAGGCGTAAAGTCTGGTTCGGATTATCACCGTAAACAAAAAGGCTCCAGCCTTCAGAAGAAAGCTTTTCAAATTCTTCTTTCAGGTAATTCAGGTTTCCAAAAAAACTTCTTCCTTGTTCTGCATCAAGATGAATTACACCTTTTTTTTCTTCTTTTTCATCATTTGTATTTGTAAGTGTACGAAATAATATACATTTTGATACCTTTTCTAACTCTTTATGGAAATCATAAAGCACAAGGTCAGGCGGCAGAACAGGAAATTCGGGCCTGACTTTACGATACATGGAATTATATTCACGGTTCATACCAAGAATTGCATTTTCCATGCGGTCATAATCTGCAAAAAGAACAAAAGCCTTTGGATCAATATAATCTATAATGGAATAAGGTCTGTCCCACAATAGGCTGTAAAAGAATTCTTCCCCTTCAGTTTCCCCATAACTTTCAAGTTCAAGAATCATCCGTTCTTTTTCTTCAAGGGCTTTTTCTGTAAAAGGAAGATGTATTTTTGTCTTTACATTTTCCGGTGCATCGTGGATTTCATCAACAATATCTTCATTTTTTATTGAAGAATTCTGGTATTCTTGGAGTTTTGTACATACATTTTCAATAAGGTCCGGAGTCCAGATTACTTCACGCATGGGATAAATCAGAACATTATTCTTATTTTCTGTTACTGTAAGCTGAGCATCAGTTTCAAATTCTTTAATTTTTTCAATACGGTCAAAGTCAAAAATAAATCGTGTAGGATATTCATCACAAGGAAGAAAAACATCAAGAACTTCACCACGAAGACTGAATTCCCCTTTTACCATTACACGCGGAACACGGTTATACCCGAGACGCGAAAGACGTCCTGCCATTTCTACAGTATCGATACTTGTCCCCTGTGACAGAACAAAACAGGATTTTGAAATGTATTCTGGTGGAACCATAGGTGACATGAAAACATTCTGAGTAAGAATAAAAATCCGAGGGGTTTCTTCAACACGGGAAATGCGGATAGAACTTTCCCGGTTCAGCATTTTAGCCAGGACTCCAACCCGTTCACCAAAAACCGCAGAACCTTTACTTACAGGTCTGTAAGGCATAACGCCAAAACCTGTCAATTTATGAATTTCTGCCTTGGGAAAAACACTTTGAATATCATTTTGAACATCAGTTGCTTCACGTTCTGTGGGAACAACAATTACTATATCCTGTGAAAAAGTTTTGATTGCATTATCATACTGAAGAGACTGAATATGCCTTACATGATTTGCTTTTGAAATCTGTTCAACAAAAAAACTGAAAAGAGAACCAGAAACACCTTCTATCTGAACCGGAAAAGACGATGATGTAAATAAAGAGTCAACAGATGTTTTAAGTTCCTGCCATTTGTTCAGTTTTTCAATAACAGAAGAAGATGATAATGATTTCATTTAAATATTCCGATAATATATAAGAAGATAAATAAAAAGGAGTAAGCTTTGAAACTTATCCAGAAAGCACTATTAATTATACCAGCATTTTTCCTTTTCGCACAGACAGTTACCGCTCAAAGTACAAACCAGGATTATTCAGGAGCATCCGTTTCCATCAAATATTTTGACAGAACCGTTTATTACCCTAATGAGACAGATTCAAATCCTGTAAACGTTCACATTACAATCAAAAATAATGGTGATGAAACACTCCGTTTTAAACTTGCAGATGACAGAGCTTTCAGTACTGATTTCAATGTTTTTACAGTAAAAAATAACAAGCTTCCTCAGACAGAAAAACTTGTAGAAAAACGTACAACAAATACAACTGTATATTTCCGTGAAATTGCCCTTGAAAAAGGTGAAGAATACTCTTTTGTTGAAAACCTTAAAGAATATGTTCAGATAACAGACGCTTCGGTTTTCTATGTTGAACTTCTTTTTTATCCTGAACTTTATAAATCAAAATACCTTTCACTTAAAAGCAACAGACTTACTCTTGAAGTTCACCCTTCACCTTCTGCTTCAAGTTCGAACTTTGTTCCTGTAAAAAATAAATCAGTAGAAATTATCCAGCCTCAGGACATAAGCCCTGATAAAGTTGTAGAACAGACAATTATTGCACGTCAAAAATCCCTCTGGGATCAGTACTTTCTTTATATGGATGTTCCTTCCCTTATGCAGAGAAATGCTTCACTAAAACGCAAATACATTTCAGTTTCTGCTGATGAACGACTGAAGATGGAAGAAACTTACAAGGCAGACCTTATGGCATCCCGCCTGGACAATGACATCATTGCAGTTCCAGAAAAGTTCCAGATTGAACGTACAACTTACACTCCTACAGAAGGAACTGTTACAGTAATTGAATGGTTCAAGTACCCGAACTTCTATGAAAAGAAAAGTTATACTTACAAAGTTCGTCAGCGCGAAGGTATCTGGCAAATTTATGATTACATTGTTGTAAACCTTGGAACAGAATAAGAGAACTGATAAATGAAAGCAATTATTATTTCTGATGAAGAAGATGTAATTACAAAACTTGATAAAACTCTTACAGCAAACGGATTTGATACAATCATTTACCGCTGGCTTTTAAAAGCTTTGGACAATATTGAAGAAATCCGTCCAGATCTTGTTATTGTCAGCGCAAATGAATATCCCCGCCATTGGAAAACTCTTACTCAGTTTATCACTTCTGGAATTGGCGGAGACAAAACAAAAGTTTTTCTACTTACCTTTTCTCCTCTTGGAAATGACGAAACCGAAAAAGCAACTGCATTGGGGATTAAAGGTTTTATTTCTTCTGTAAATGAAGAAGGTCTTGAAAAACTGATTTCTCTTCTTTACGAACAGTTCCCTTCATTAAAAAAAGAAGAACCTGCCATTATTCCTGATCCAAAAGTTGTAACAGACAAAACTCCATATGAGTTTGATGAAAATGAGATTCCAACGGTATCGGCAATTCAGGAAAATCGTCCTGTTATATTTGACCCGAACTCGGCATCCCTTATTTTTGTAAATCCAAAAACTGGAAAAATGATAACTGGAACAGTAGTCTCTTACGAAAATCAAACTGTACATTTCAATGCTGAATACCCTGAAAAAACAGCAATGCTTTCTTCAGGCGACATAATCGAAACTCTTACCTTTGAACTTGACGGAAAAATTCATAACTATACTGCTGAGGTTATGATGAATATTGATTCACTTTTAATGAAACTGGAAGAAGTCCATGGCTAAAATGAATCTGAAAAAAGCAAAATTTTACTGTGAAAGCTGCGGAAGCGAAGTACCTCAGAATGCAAAATTCTGTGGCACCTGCGGAAAGTTTTTTACTTTCGTCCGCTGTCCAAACTGTCTCTTCACCGGTGAAAGCAAGATTTTTACAAACGGATGTCCGAAGTGCGGATACGCAGTAAAACCGGATAATTTCGGAGGAGGTAATTCTTCCGGAACAAATACAAAAAGATTTTCTTTTTCAGATCTTTTTACATCAAATAACGTGAACAACAGATATTCAAAAAAAGATGATTCTTCCCTTCCAGTCTGGATTTACATTGCGGTAATTGCAGCCCTTATTGCCGTAGTATTGGGTTTTTACAGCTGCATCAAGGCTGACTTCTATCCTTTATAGTATTGACTAAAAACAACCATTTTGATATATTATAAACATTCCAACGCCCGGGTGGCGGAATTGGCAGACGCGCTAGGTTCAGGTCCTAGTGTTCGCAAGGACATAGGGGTTCAAGTCCCCTCTCGGGCAAAACTTCTGGTTTTTACCGGAAGTTTTTTTTTGCCTTCTTATCCACATTACCTTAAATACATTTATCCTTTAAAACTAATTTCGAGACTATAATTAAACTTCAAACTTTATCTTTTCACCAGTAAAAGGATGCGGGAATAAAAGACTGCAGGCTTCAAACATAATTTCTTTGTTATCTTTTTCAAATCCTTTTTTTTTCACAACAGAATTATATAAAGGATCATTTACAACAGGAAGTCCGTTCCAGGCCAGATGACAGCGAACCTGATGTCTGTAACCTTTACTTATTGTACAAAGGACTTTTGCCTTGTCTCCATCACTTTCAAGAATCTGTATATCAGTTGTATATTCAGTTTTGCTTTTAAGTTTTTTTAATGCCGCCATACCGCTTTGTTCAGTTACGGGACGTACTTCTTTACTACCATCACCGAAAGCTCTAAAACAGCTTTTTGTACAGACATTGTCATTACATCGTAACTTATCAGCATTTACAAATACTGGTGGAAATCCGCCTAATGTAACTGCATTGTCTGTACAAATATCACAAAATGCTAAATATTGCTTTACAAACAGGTCTTTCGCCTGGATTTCAAGCATTTTGTCATAAAACTTCTGGTCTGTTGCAATCAACATAAGGCCGCTGGTAACTGTATCAAGGCGGTGGACAAGTCCCTTTTCTATTTCTTTCCGCCCTTTCACATTGTTAATTTCCGGAAACAAAAGAGAAGCCTTATAAAGAGCATTATCCCTGTCACTTTCAGATAAAGGTGCCGAAGGAAGATTATGAGGTTCATAAATAATAATAAAAGGATTTTCTTTTGAAGGTTCCGAAACAATTCGGATTTTTAATTCTGAGGTTTCACTCATTTGTAAATTGCCTTAAGTTTCTTTTCCACTTGCAGAAAGCGTTCAGGAGTTTTTGTTCTGAAAGAGGTATACTCAGTTTTTCCAGGGAGTCTGATTTTCATTTTATAAGAATGAAGCATAAGTGTTGCGTCAGGAAATTTTTTATCTTTGTTAGAATTATAAATAACGTCACCTAAAATCGGGCAGTTCAGATATTTCATATGAACTCGAATCTGGTGTGTTCGTCCTGTTTTAATTCTTACACGGACAAGAGAATAATTTCCGTAAGTTGCAATTACATGATAAATACTTACAGCAGTTTTTCCCTCGGTTGTATTAGTTACAGCCTTAAATCTTTTCCGGTTTTTAGGATCCCTGATAATCTGAGTTTTTATAACACCTGCATTTTCCTTTGGTTTTCCACAGACGATACAGATATATTCTTTAAGCAAATAATTATGATTCATAAACTGATTATGAAGCCATTCTTCTGCTTCAGGATTTTTTGCAGTAATAATAATTCCAGAAGTATCTTTATCTAATCGGTGAACGATTCCAGGACGTCTTCTCTGTAAAATTTCCTGAGTATCCCCTTCTTTTATCTGACCTATTGCTTCACGGCCCCAGTGGTACAAAAGTGCATTTACAAGAGTTCCATCCCAGTTGCCGCAGGCAGGATGAGTAACCATCCCCTGAGCCTTACTTACAACAGTTACATCATTATCTTCGTAAACAATTTCAAGAGGGATATTCTGAGGTTCAATATTATCAGGAATATTGTCTTCCCACTGAATGTCAATTACATCCCGCCCTTTTATTTTCTGCGAAAGCTTAGCTTTTTTCCCGTTTACTAAAATTTCTGTAACGCCGCTTTTAAGCTTTGAACGATTCAATCCGTCAGGAAGATTTGAAACATATTTATCAAGACGTTCACCACCATTGTAATCTGAAGGAACGCTGAAATTGAAAAAAGGCATTATTCATCTACCTCCATTACTTCGTCAAAGCTGTCCGTTTCATATGTTTCCTTTGCATCAGCTGTATTTTCCAAAACTTCAGATTCCAATTCTTCATCAAAATCTTCGATTGTTGAATCTTCAAGTATTTCAATAGAAATATCCTGAGTACTACGTCTTTCTTCACGCCAGTTTACAAAACCTCGTTTTATGTGCCGGTAAGCAAGATCAGCTGCACCAATTCCAAGACTAACACCAAGAGAAATAAAAAAGATTTTTTCCTGGGCTTTTTTCTTTGTATCATCATCAGCAAATTTTAATGAACCAACAAATGGAGTCGGTTTAAACACAATCTTTTTTTCTTCATCATTCAAATCTTTTTTTACAGTATGATAAATTGAATAACCAAGAGTTGTATCAAGCATTACAAAGGGCATTGCCCCAAGAGTTATAATTTCAAAACGACGAAGATCCTGAAGTGTCTGAGGCATTTCTTCTTTGTTATAAGGCTCAGGATTTTTTGTTTCTGCGCCAAACAGAAAACTTGTTAAAAGAGAAAAACTTAAAATAACAGCTGTAAGTTTTTTAAACATCTTAATACTGTCTCTCCCCAAAAATTGCAGTACCAACACGAACCATAGTAGAACCTTCTTCAATAGCAATTTCAAAGTCTCCGCTCATTCCCATGGAAAGTTCACATAAATCAAACTGAGGAAACTCTCTACGAAGTTCAACAGCCATTTCACGAAGTGTTACAAAAGATTTCCTTACAAGAGCTTTATCCTCTGTAAAAGGCGCCATAGTCATGAATCCTTTTGGAACTACATGAGGCGCGTTGCCATCTGAAATAAAATTCAAAGCTTTACGTACTGCTTCAATGTTTTCAAAACCACTTTTACTTTCTTCACCTGTGTGAATTTCAAAAAGAATATTGATTTTCTTTTCAAGCTTTGAAGCCTGTTTTTCAATTTCGCGGATTAAATCAAGACGGTCAACACTCTGAATTGTATCTGCAATTTTTACAGCGTTCTTTACTTTATTTGTCTGAAGCTGCCCAATAATATGAAGCTTCACGTCAGGATGATTTTCAAAAACCGCAGGAAATTTTCCGCCTGCTTCCTGAACCCGGTTTTCCCCAAAAAGAAACTGTCCGCCTTTTATACAAGCTTCTACAGCTTCTCCAGGATGGAATTTACTTACAGCACAAAGTTTTACACTATGGGCATTTCTTCCGGCCCGTACACAGGCCTCAGAGATCCTCTGAGAGACTGTTTTTAAGTTAGCAATGATTTTTGATTCTGAATATGCCATTTTTACATCTCGTTCAGAACATCTGAAAGTTTCAGCATTTCTTCAAGTGTTAAAACTTCAGCCCGTTTCATAGGATCAATGCCAGCCTTTTCCAAAGCGGCAACCGTTTTTTCATTATTTTTCAGAAAAAGAGAAAGATTGTTTCTTACAGTCTTTCGGCGGGAAGAAAAAAGAGCTCTCTGCATTTTAATAAACAAAGAAGGATTCTGACATCTTGGAAAATCAGCTTTCTTCGTAAATAGAACGGCTCGGGAATCTACATTAGGCTTTGGCCAGAAATTCCCTCCGGCAAGGTCTACAACATTTTTAATATCATAAGCCCAGTTACAAAGAACGCTTAAAGATGAATAATCTTCGCTTCCAGGTTTTGCAGCCATACGGACAGCAACTTCTTTCTGAACAGTGAAAACACATTTATCAAAACGGATATTGTTTTCGATTGTGTCAGCAACTATTGAGGCAGCAACATTGTAAGGAAGGTTTCCGAAAAATCTGTCAGGAAGTTTTCCACCTTCTTCCTGCACCCGCTTCAGTTCTTTCTGCCAGGTTTTAAGAACATCTCCTTCAACAAGGTTAAAAGTATCTTTAAAATCTTCGGAAAAGAAATCACGAACAAGAGCGGCAAATCCACGGTCAATTTCAAAAACAGTAAGTTTGGCTCCTCTTTCCAGAATATCACTTGTCATACAACCAAGTCCGGGCCCTACTTCCCACACATAAGTTTCAGGAGAAACATCAAGGGCATCAACAAGTTTTTTACGGGCGTCACCGTTTACAAGGAAGTTCTGACCGAACTTTTTCTGCATGGAAAGTCCACGTTCTTCGAGAAAAGATTTTAAAGCCTGTGGCGAATTATAATCAGGATGCTGCATTAAATCCTCAAAAAATAAATTAAATCAAAAAACAAAGGCAGGAACTTTAGCAAAAAAACCCACCATACTACTGATTAAATTATACTGTATTCTCATAAAAAATTCACCAATGCAGCATATAGGCGGAAACAAAAGTCCTGTAACAATAAAAAAAAGGCCTGAATAAATAAACAAAGTGACAAAGGGTGAAACGAATACCGAACTGACAATTCCAACAGGAGTTATCATTCCAAACATTTTCGCAGAAACCGGAAGAGTAATCATCTGGGCACCTGTTGAAGACGCCAGAGATGATGATATAAATTTCGGAAAACAAAAACTGTAAATTTTCCTAAGAAACTCTCCAGTAATAAGTATTCCGCATAAAGCTCCGTAGGACAGAATAAAACCTGTATTCAAAAGGTCATTGGGAGAAATCATACATTGGGTAAAAAAAGAAAAACAGAGAACAGTAAGCATATCACTTTTCTCAAGACTCAAAATGCCCTGAAACAACACGATAAAAAGACAGATAAAAGCCCTGAGAAGCGAAGGAGAAAAACCTGCAAACCATACAAAAGCTGATACAGAAACTAATTGAAAAACCAAAGTGATTCTTTTCCTGCGGAGTTTTGTTCCAAGAAAAACCGCCAGACCTGAAAACATACTTAAATGCATTCCAGATAAAGCAAGAATATGAGAAAGTCCTGCCTTCTTAAAATTTTCTGCAACATAAACTTCTGTATATTCCCGGGAACCAGAAAGAAGGGCCAGAAGAAAACCACCAGCCGGTCCCCAGGCATACATCATCCTTTTGAATTTCAGTCTTCCCTTTGCCCGAAGGATTTTAATTTTATTTTTTCTATTTGGTTCAAGCTTACATGACAATACTTTTTTTCCGAAAAAAACATCATCAGAAAACCGTCCTTCAAGCTCAACATAACTCCCAGTTTCAATAATAGTTTCAGCTCCGGTTCCCGAAAAAATTTTCCCCGGAAAAAAAGCTTCTACGTAATCAGAAGGAACAAATACTTTAATATTTCCAAAACAATCCGATTCCACATTTCCGTCACAAGAAGAAAATACTTTCATCTGGCAGGAATAAAAAGTACCTTTGGAAGTTCGTGCTGGAGAAGATGAAATATATCCAGAAAGTTTTGTGACCTTTTCCTTTGGAATAATTGATGTAAACCCATTTTTTTCCGGAATATGTTCGGCATTTAAGTAAATAATGAGAACACAGATAAAAACTGAAAGAAATAGAGGATTACAAAATTTTTCTCTTACCATCTTAAGTTCGACAGTGCATCACGGGCAGCTGACAGAACTGACTGAGGATAAGAATAATAAGTAACAGCAAGCAATGAATCGAAAGCACTTTTGTCCCCGATAGCACCTAAAGTTTTGATTACTGCAAGAGTAACGTTTTCGGAAACAGAGTCGAAACGTTCAACCTTTGCATTAAGAGACTCCAGGTATTCTATAAGAGCTGGAACTGCATCAAGTGGCGCCGTAGTTCCTAAAGCGGTAATTACCTTTACAAAACTATCTTCTTCAAGATCTTTCTGATTATATAAAAGCCGTGCCAAGTCAAAGAATTCAAGAACAATTCCACTTGCACGTGTCCATTTATATTCACCAAGAACCTGAACACACTGAATCTGCATTTCAGTTACAGAACTTACAGTTTTCTGATTTCTCTTCACCATTAATATAGAATTAGAAAGCACATTTTCTGCAAGTTGACTGAAAGAATTTTCATCAATTTTCGATTTATTTGCATAAATCAGATTAAAGAAGGACATAATTACATCCATACTGTTCGAAGAAGTTACGGAAAGAGCTTCATTCATTGAAACAGGAATAAGACAGATGACAGCATTTTCAAATTCCATATTGAAATCTGTGAACTTATTTGAACTCCAGAGATTATAGATAATCACAAAAGATTCATTATTACCGTGAATTGCAAGAAAATTAATTGCCGATTTTACAACGGAAGAATCAAGTTCTGTAATAACATTTTCTGAAAGAATCTTATTTAAAATTTGAATGAAAGGAATCAGATTAACATCTTTTGAAATTGAATTAAGTTTCGAAATAACTGTAATCTGAACATTTGGTGACTGATTAAAAGCGTTGAACACAGAAATAAGTTCATTAAGAATAATTTCCTTTGTCTGTTCAGGACAATTTTTAATGTATTCCTGCGGAAAAGAAAGAACAGCAGCTACAGCAAGACTATCAAGTTCTCTGTCACTACCAAGAACACTACGGCCTTCAAGGGCATAATTAATGGCCTTATCACAAAGCCATACAGCTTCATTACCAGAAGCTTCCCTTACAGCGGCAGTTTTTTCGTAAAGGTTCCCCTTTACAAATTTTTCAATTTTCGAGTTTTTCGAAGCAAAATTATTCTGTACCGCGTTCTGTGCAAAAAAATCTGTGAAAATAAAAAAACACAATGCAGAAAAAATAAATCTTTTATTTATCATTTAAAGTTCCTTTGGATCAGTTCCAGCTTCATGGGGATTATAATTAACTTTCGGAATATGAATTGCATCAATATCGGGAATATTATCTTCAAGAGGATCATCATCTGAAAGAGCAAGTTTTTCAGGTTTAGTTTCTTCTGCAGCTTCAAGGTTTACTGTTGCAACCTGTTCCAGTGGATTTATATCGGCAATATCTTTATTCAGGTCAAGGTCAACCCCGGCAGATGGAAGTCCCTTTGCATCTGAATCTGTAAGTTTAAGAGCATCATAAACTTCCCTGTCACTTTCAGGAAGCATGTTATAAACATAACTTAAGATTTCATTTTTCATATGAGGTTCAATATGAATACATTCAAAATGAAGTCTGGTCTGATTAATTTCTTCGTTATATTCAACAGTGCGGACAATTCCAAACATAAGAACAAGTTTGTTGTTTATATTAAACTGCAGTTTGATTTGCATGTTTGGAGAACCGCGTCCGCCAATTCGAATTAAAGCTCCGGCTTCCGAAATATCTTCAAGAAGACAGCGATAACCTGGAGTCGTTTCAACAGCGTCATAGTTCATTTCATTATGTTTCTGAATATAAAGATTAGCCTTAATACTGCATTTTGCACGAACAGCCTGACGTTTCTGAGTTCTTAAAAGATTCGAAGAATGTTTCAGGTGAAGACAAAGTTTTCCAAGAAATATACCTTGTCCGAGAACTGTAGTATCAAAAACATAACGGGCATCTCCGTTTCGCCACAGGTAAACATTTACAGTTTTATTCACCCATTCTTCAGCAGGAACAGGAATCATATTTTTCTGTTTCGGCATGCTGATAGTAATGGTAGTTCCATTATTTACAATTTCCGAAACAAAAACACCTTTCCCTGGAAGAATGATTCTAAGTCTCTGTCCGTTATCAAGTTCGAATGTTGAATCAACACCCTTTTTATCATCAGATTCATTCTGGATTTTTGTACGGTAATTAAAAAGCTTTGTCATAATAGACTGAATTTTCGGGGACTTGTCAGTACCGTCTTGAACAGCCATATTATTTATCTGACTCATACATCGGGTCAAAGAAGGAAGGGAAAAAAACAAAGTATTTGGGTCTTTAAGATTACATATTTTGGCAACTTCCCAAAGTGTGTGAATTTCAGAAAGAGTAAAACGGGAATCAAGTCCGGTAACAATAAAATGAATTTTATGTTTAAATATCTGATACAGTTTAGAAACAACGGCAAGAACAACAATTATAATGACTACTGCCAGTAAATTTGCAAGCACAAAAACCTCTTTTTTATTTAAACTCTCCAAAATATATAATATCATAGAAAAATGTTTTTTCACAAGTTTACAGCAAAAATTCCAGTTTTTTTCATAATGGTGCTTTTCCCGGTTTTATTACCTGTTTTTACTTTTTCAAACAGTTCTCCATTTGTCAAATGGAGTTTTCCTTTCCAGGCTTTATTTCTTGCAGTTTTTGCTTTTTTACTTATCATTGCAAATCCTGAACTTTACGAAAAAAACAAATCAGACAAAACCAGGTTGTCTAAAAAAATCATTTTCACAATCTGTGTTTTTTTTATTCTGAATATAACAGCCTTTGTATTGCAGAAAATCGGAAACCTTTTTTCGCAGAACCAGATTTTTAATATTATCAAACCTGAAGGGGTAAAAGAATGGACATACTGTCTTATAAATTTCTTTTTCAGCTCTTTTTACGAAGAAGGGGTTTATCGTTTTTTTATCCCCGAAGCCCTGCTGTATTTTACAAGAAACTGTAAAGACAAACGGATGGTAGAAATTGACTGTGAAATTTTAGGAATGATTCTTTTTGCCCTTGGTCATATTTACCTTGGAATTCTTTCTGTAATAAATGCTGCCATAGCATATTTCGTTTTAAGATTCTGTTTCAAAAAAACAAACTCTTTAGTACCAGGAACTGCAGCACATTTTCTTTACAATGTCTTACAGCTTGCTGTAAGTCCATTCTGAAATCTTCACAGAATATTCAAAATCCTTTGATTTACTCTTTAAAGGATTTTTATAAACCACATTAACGTGATAATTATTTTCTGAAGGAATTTTATAACAGCTGATTTTAAAATTTGAAGTATCACCCATTTCAAGATTCAGGATTTTCGAAGGAACTTCATTTTCTTCAGGTTTATAAAAAGAAATTCCACCGTGGCGAAGCTCAATAAGATCAGGATTTCTTAAATTCATGAAATCAGAAGCTTTATATTCGGTACCTAAATTTCTTGAAATAAGATAGGGATCACACCATTGATTAAGTCCCGTATACAAAAAGCGGTCGAAAGATTTATCTGTCAAATAGACAGAAGAATCAGATCCTCCTTTCAAATATCTTCCGGTTTCAGAAAAATTACTGTCCCCGAAACGGATTTCATTTGAACCTTTACCGGAAATGAAATGAAAAATAAAAGCATAATCGTCACCAAGACCAAAACTGTCAGCACGATTTTTATTCAAAATAATTCTTTCAAGATTTCGTGGCCGGCTAAGTTCAAAAAGAAATGACCGGATTTTATCCTGTTTTGCAGGAAGGAAAAAATTTCCAGTTTCAGTGTAATATCCGCAAAACCACAAAGGTTCAGAAGAACCATTAAAAAAATCACACTTAAACTCAAGGATTTCATCTCCCCTTTTTATTTCAAAATTCCTGATTTCATCAGTTATATTTCCAGAAACAAGAGCAGTTTTTACTTTTTCGTTTTTTGTTTTTTTATCAGGATTTTTTATAAAGGACAGAAGAAAAACAAATAAAAGAAAAACAAGAATAACAAAAAGACTTAAATTAATTTTATTTTTTTTCATTTTTCTACCTGTTTCCATTTCTCTTATAAAGACTACGGTCAACAGAGGTTTTACTCTGAAGATCTGAAAGTTCCTCCATACGGTTCATTTTCCAGAAAAGATTTGTAAGGAACATAAAATTCCTGAAATCTCCCCTTTCTCCCCCAATAAATCCATTGGTATAAAAAGAAGCAAAAAGCTGGTCTGAAATCACATAAAATTTACAATTTGTATTTACATTGTCTGTACAATTTGCAGATTTAACCGGAACAACCGCAGCCAGAACCTTATTTTGTAATGACATTGTCTGTACATTTTGCAAATTTACTTTAAAAGGATTTGTTTCACAAAGTCCCGCTTCACTATTAAAATCAAGCATTTCTGAAGCAGCATAAGAGGATGAAACAATAAAAGGAAGAGCATTTTCTGAAAGTTCCAGAGGGCTTGCCCAGAACATTGAAAACCCCTGCTTTGTGTTTGACTGGGGCAAAACAGAAATCCAGAAAGGATAATTTATGACTTCGCCGTAATCGGAAGCGGAATCTTCGCTCATCATACTGATTCTCTGACAGGAATAATCCATAACAAGAGAAGGTTCATAATTTACGCCGTAGCAGGAAAGAAGATCTGTTATATAAAGATTACGGTTTTCATAAACGCTCCAGTCTCCTTTTACATCAACGTCGTATGGAGAATTACAGAAAAGAATATTTCCTTTTCCATCAAGAGCATAATTTTCAATCTGTTCAACATCCCATTCTGAAAGAAAATTTTCACCAAAAACAAACAGAGGACCGGAAACATCTGTAAGGTCCTTAGGCGATACTTCTGAAATCTTAATTCCCTGATTTATAAACCAGTCATTCAAAAGTCTTAAGTCATCATTTAAAACCTGTCCATTTCCAGAAAGAATATTTACGGAAGGAACAAATCCATGAACAAGGGAAAGTATTTTTAAATCCAGCTGATATTCAAGACTGGCAGGACTTAAGACAAATGGAATAACATCTATGTTTCCGCCGCTTTCAATTACAACAGAAGAATAGACATCTATAAATTCTGTGGAGGTTGAATTCTCAGTTCTTATTCTCTGAGGATAAATACCATATCCAGAAAGGAGATCTCTTGCCTTTTCGTTCTTATCACAGTTGGTAATCTTCAAGTTAATATTTTTACCGCTTCTTTCATACTGCCGTAAAAAATCTGTTACATTTTTTATGGAAGGATAAACTGATTCAAGTTTTCCCGATTTATAAAAATGAATCTCAACTGAATCTGCAGTTTCTTTTAGAAGTCGTTTTGTATAAGGAGAAACGGAATAAAGTTTATCTTCTGAAAAATCAAGATTAAAACCAAAACGCTGGTTATTCAAAAAAAGAAAAACGAAAATAAAAACAGTATAAATCGCTCTGCGTTTTTCAAAATCTTTATAAATTCTTCCTTTCTTTTTTTCTGAAATCAAATAAGTAAGAGAAAGAAGAACAGATGAAGAAATTATAAAAAACAGAAAATCAGAAGAAGAAAAAATTCCTTTTGATGCATTTTCAAATCTTCCGGCAAAACCAATTCCATATAAAAAACGAGAAATAAATGCCGGAAGTGAAAAATAAACTGCAAGACTATGACAGTTATTTAACACTGCAAGAAAAATGGCAGAAACAGCAAAGGCTGTAATTTTCTTTTCAAAGATTTCAGAAACAAAAAAACAAAGAGCAATTGATACGGAACCGTAAAAAATTAGGGCAAAGAAACTAACTGATACCGCCCCCAAATCTATATCACCGTAAAAAGAAACAAAGACCGGCATCCATAAAAGAAATGCCAGCATAATTACAAAGGAAAGAATATGGGCCGAAAAATTAATCAGGATTTTTTTCCATTCCGTAAGCGGAACAAAATCATCGTAGGGAGAGTCTTTTTTAAGGCAGAAAGCAGGAACAAGAATTATAGAAACATAAGGCACAAAGGAAAAATAAGCTGTAAGAGAAGATGTGCCAGCGGCCGAGAAAAATTTTGTTCTTGTAAAATATGCAAGTGCTGTTGCTGCACACAAAAGTATTGTTTCAAAAACAAAAAAAATAGAAGTAACAATACTTTTAAATTTATGATTAAAAAAAACACGGGAAGTTTTCATAACTTTAAGAAAGCCTCCTCCAAAGAATGGGAATCAGTCTGTTTTATTATTTCTTCTTCGGTTCCCTTTGCAACAAGATTTCCGTTTTTCATTACAAGCACATTATCACAAAGGTTATGGACTTCAGAAAGATTATGAGTTGAAATAAGTACAGTTTTATTTTTAGCTTCTTCCTGTATTAATTCCCTCATCTGTATAATCTGGACTGGGTCTAAGCCAGAGAAAGGTTCATCAAGGACAAGTACATAAGGATCCTTTAATAAAGCCTGTGCAAAAGAAACACGCTGCCTAAAACCTTTTGAAAGTGTTTTGATTTTTTTATCCAGAACTTTTTCAAGGCCGCACTTTTTAATTATTTCTCCAATTTCTTCTTTTCCAGAAAGTGCGGCCGCATATTTTAGAAAACGGAATACTTTCATGTCCAGAGGAAGAACAGGAATCTCAGGAACATAACCTGTTAAAGCTTTTACTTTATCAGGATTTTCAGAAGCATCAATTTCTTCGCCATCACGACTTTTAATAATTACAGAACCTTCGGTTGCATAATGCTGGCCTGTAATGGCCTTAATGATTGTAGACTTTCCGCTTCCATTTTCACCAACAAGGCCGGTTACCTTTCCATAGCTGCAGGTAAAAGAGACATTACTTACAGCCATTTCCCCGTCTTTCTGAGAAGGATAAATTTTACCGAAATCTTTTAATTCAATCATCTAATCAACGTATGGAATGTCTATATGCATGCGGTCGTGACTTAGCTCAGCCTCTGACCAGACTTCACGAGCTTCATCAAGAAGAATCTGAAGTTCCTTGTCATTATAACGCGGACTATAATGAATAAGCGCCATACGACGGACATTGGCGTCCCTGGCAATAGTTGCAGCCTGCTTTGCAGTCATGTGTTTTTTTTCTTTTGCCTGATCTTCAAGAGCTTCTTCAAACATGCCTTCACAGATCAAAAGGTCAGACCCCTGCACTTCTTTTGCAATGGAAGGCAGATAAAGTGTATCTGTTACGTAACTGAATTTACGTCCCGATCTTTTTTCCCCCATAACCTGTTCAGGTTTTACTGTCGTACCGTCAGAAGCCTGTACTTCAAAACCTTTCTGAAGCTGGCCCCATAAAGGTCCGCATGGAACACCAAGTTCCCTCGCCTTTTCAGGATCAAAGGCACCAGGTCTGTCAATTTCTTCAAGGGTGTAACCGACACAGGTTTTTGTGTGTTCCAGCGGGAACGCACGGATATAATAATCTTCTCCTGCATGAACAACACATGGAGCTGTAATTTCTTTTACTACAATAGGATAATTAATATACATATCAAGAACCTTTCGGCTTGATTCAATATATTCCTTGATTTTCGGAGGTCCGTAAATGTAAAGAGGTTCAGTACGGTCAACCTGTGCCGAAAGCATAAGAATGCCAGGGAGTCCTGTTACATGGTCTGCATGAGTATGAGAAACAAAAATTGCATTGATTTTTTTCCACTTAAGGTTGAGCCGTCTGAGGCTTACCTGAGTGCCTTCTCCTCCGTCAAAAAGAAAAAGATCTCCGTCTCGTCGAAGAAGAACCGAAGTTAAATGTCTGTAAGGAAGCGGCATCATTCCGCTGCAGCCAAGTACAAAAGCTTCTAAATTCAATTCAAAATACACAATTCATAATTCACAATTAATTGTAAATATAAATCGTATCCTCCCCAAAAAAAATCAGTAACGGATCAACGACCGCGTATTTTCTTTTTAAACGACTTATGATACCAGGCCCTGAGATTTTCACCCAAAGTTGCAATGAAATAAAGAAACTTAAGTCTTACATCATAGCTTCCAACACGGTGATAATTTTTTCCGCCAAAACCGGTCTTAAAAAGAAAAAGCCCATGCATAGGATGATTTTCATCATCAGTTGGCGGCATACCATACATGTCATAATATGGACAACCATATGACTTTGCATCTTTCATTGCTGTCCACTGCAAAAGGAAGTTTGGCATAAGGTTACGTTTAACATTACTTGAACAGCCGTAAAGGTAAATTGCTTCGTCTTTACAGAACAAAGTAATGATTGCTCCAAGATAATCTTCTTCATGCTTTGCAAGATACAAAGTTACAAGAGGAGCATCTTTCCCGGAAGCTCTGTCTTCAGCTGATTTTTTAAGAAGACTTTCATAATAACTTTTCGGATGAATGCCGATTCCGTCACGTTCTGCAGTAATGCGGTAAAGCTCATAGAAAATATCAAGTTTCTTAGAAAAATCAGAATCACTACCAAAACACTTTTCAATCTGAACACCTTTTTTTTCTGAAAGACGGATATTGTAACGCCATTTGTTTTTCATGGCAGAAAGAATTTCATCTTCTTCGCCTGAAAGGAAAATGCGTGTGCTGTCTGGCGGCTGAATATCAACAAAGCTTTTTCGGACTTTAAGCCGGTCTGCAAAAGAAACCAGTTTTAGTCCCATTCTGTAATCATCCCTACCACCCGGATAATCGAATTCAACAGCGGGATCAAAGCGAACACAGATTGTATTTTTAGGAAGGAACGGTTTTAAAGCCAGTCCTGTTTCATTCAATAATGCAGCAAATTCAATTGCCTGAGTTTCTGCAGTCACAGGGCTTTCATCAATAACAGAAACACCTTCCCCATCAATTGCATCATTAATCTTTCTTTCATCTGTGCATTTAAAAGGCAGGGACGGATAAAGAGGAACATAAGCAAGACTCAATAAACCTTTTGCAAATGAACGGATCATTACCGAAACATTTTCAGTTTTTGAAAAGACCTGAGTTTTCTGATTTTCTTTATTGGAACAGCTGTGAACTTCTTCAGAAACTTCTTCTGAAAAAGTCCATGAAATTTCAAAGCGTTTCAGAGTCCATCCGTGAAGAGCTTTGAATTCTCCCCAGAAAACAGACTGCTGGAAATAAGGCAGACATTCCCCGCCAGAACTCTTATGAAGTTCTTTTACTTTAATATCAAACATTTTCCCACCCAAAAATCAATTCACAATTCACAATTGCCCATTATCAATTATTAGTGTACTCCACCGTTTTCTGTTTTGTCCATTGTAAGAGCCTTGCCTGCAGCCATCAGATTTTTTCCCGCAATCTGAACAGCTTTATTTACAACTTTGATTTCTACAGAACAGAAAGTATCGATTGTGATTTCTTCCGGTTTCTTGAAGCCTGGATCAGCACCTTCAAGATAAACAGGATCCCCAGGATTTGCCCAAGGAGCTGTAAGGATTTCTACACATTCTTTTCCGTTTTCATCGTTGTAGTCGGCAGCAAGAAGCATACCGTGGCTTTCAATGCCGCGCATTTTTCTTGGAGCAAGACTAGCCGCAATAATAACGTTCTTTCCAAGAAGATCTTCCGCCTTGAGGTAAGGTCTTAAGCCTGACTGGATGATGCGTTCTGTTCCTGAACCGTCATCCATTGTTTCAACGTAAAGTTTTTCTCCTTCAGGGTTGTTTTCTACCTTAAGGATTTTTGCTACGCGAAGTTCAATATTCTGGTTGAAGAATTCTTCCTGATTTTCAGCAAGAACAGGTTCCTCATGTTTTTTTTCTGCTTTCTTTTCTTTCTTTGATTTTCCGTTTCCTGAGCCTGCCGAAGGATTAGAAGCTTCTTTTTCCTTGCGGTCTTTCTGATTTCCAGAAAACTTTTCGCGGAAAGCTTCCATTGTTTTTGCATCCATTGGAGTAAAGTAAACCTGAGTTGGACCAACAGATTCAAGCCCTTCAGTAACACCAAGGTTAGACCAGTCAAGTCCTTCAAGAGTTTCTTTTCCAACAACAGATTCCTTAATTGATTTACCGAAGTAGCTCATAACTTTCTGAGTGTACTGTGGCATGTAAGGATTCATCATGATCATAAGATCTTTGATTACATAACAAAGGTTGTGGATAAGGCTTTCTGCAACTAAAGGATCCGATGTACGGGTTTTCCAAGGTTCTGTTGCCTGGAATTTTTTATTACAGATGTCGGCAATTGTGAACATTTCACGGAATGCATCTTTAAGGTCAGCCCATTCAAGGTATTCTGTAATCTTTGCTTCTTTTTCGCGAACTTCAGCCCAGAGTTCTTCGTCTACTGGAGAAGCAGGAATCTTTCCTTCATAGTATTTGTTTACGAAAAGCAGTGTACGGTTTACAAGGTTTCCAAGGTTTCCGATAAGTTCTGAGTTCAGTTTTTCCTGGAAATCTTTCCACATGAACTGGAAGTCCTGTTTTTCAGGGCGGTTATAGAAGATGTAGAAACGCCATGCATCAGCTGGGATTCCGGTTTCAATTGCATCAGTTCCAAAAACCCCAACTCCGCGAGACTTACTGAACTTGTCATTTTCGTAGTTCATGTATTCTGTTGAAGACATATGATGAAGCTTTGTCCAGTTGTGTGGAGAACCAAGCAGAGTTGACGGGAAAATTACAGTGTGGAACGGAATATTGTCTTTTCCGATGAACTGGAAAAGGTCCACTGGTGCTTTACTCTTTCCTTCTTCTGATTCTTCAGGAAGCCACCAGCTTTTCCAGTCAAAGGACTGTTTGCCGGCTTTTACAAGTTCGTTTGCCAGCTGCTTTGTAATAGACATGTAACCGATGGGAGCATTGAACCATACGTAGAAAACTTTGTTTTCGTACCCTGCTTTTGGAACCGGAATTCCCCATTTAAGGTCACGGGTAATTGCACGTTCATTAAGTCCGTCTCGAATCCATGCTTTTGTAATGTTGATTGCGTTGTCAGACCATTTGCCTTCTTTTGAAGCCTTGTCCATCCAGGTGTCCAGGTTCTGTGAAAGTTTTGGAAGATCGATATAAAGATGTTTTGTTTCTTTTACTTCAGGAGTTGAACCACATGTGTGACATTTAGGATCTTTAAGTTCAACAGGGTCCAGAAGTGAACCACAGTCATCACACTGGTCACCGCGTGCTTTTGTTGAACCGCATTTTGGACAGGTTCCGTCTACATAGCGGTCAGCAAGGAAGCGCTGGCATTTTGGACAGAAAAGCTGACGGCTTGTTTTTTCTGTAATGTAGCCGCCTTTATCCAGGTCATTGAAAAGAGCCTGAGTAATTTCTGTACATTCTTCGTTTGATGTACGTCCGAATTTATCAAAATTGATATGGAACCAGTCGTAAATCTTTGTGTGTTCACCGTAGTAGTAATCACAAAGTTCTCGAGGAGTTTTGTTTTCTTCAAGGGCTTTTGTTTCTGTTGCAGTACCGTATTCATCAGTACCACAGATATAAAGTGTATCGTAACCGCGTAAACGGCAGAAACGGGCAAAAACATCGCCCGAAAGCATCTGGATAAGGTTTCCAAGATGTGGAATATTATTTACATAAGGTAAAGCGGATGTAATTAGTCTTCTATTCATAATAGATTAAAGTATAGAAGATTTAAGAAATTAACTCAATTAGGAGAGTCAGTTGTCAGCGGACAGTTGTAAGTGGACAGTTCCCAGTTGTCAGTGGACAGTTGTCAGTGGACAGTTGTCAGTGGACAGTTGTCAGTTCCCAGTTGAGTCACTGTTTACTGTTCACTGTTCACTGTTTACTGTTCACTGTTTACTGTCCACTTTTCTCCAGCTTCCTTCTCAGAGTCTCTTCAACATTCGGAGGTACCATTTTACTGATATTTCCCCCGAATTTGGCAAGTTCCTTGATAGAACTGGATTTTACAATTGCAAATTCTTCGTCTGTCGGGATAAACATAGTTTCAATGTTGGCATCCAGAGCCTTATTCATCAAAGCAAGGTCAAATTCGTAAAGGAAATCATTTTGAGTACGGATTCCACGAACAAGAACCTTAGCCCCTACCTGTTCTGCATATTTAACGATAAGCCCGTCCCAGATGTGAAGTTCAACATTGGAGAAAGGTTTTATCATTTCAGAAAGCATTTCAAACCTTTCATTTTCATTAAACATATATTTTTTATCAGGATTTACTGAAATAACAACATCAACACAGTCAAATAGCTTTGATGCACGTTCAATTACATTAAGATGTCCATATGTAGGCGGATCAAAAGAGCCCGCAAAAACTGCCTTTACCATAAATATAAGCTACAATATTTGACGAAAAATAACAATCAAGGTAAAATTACGAAATATGAAACATAGAATAATCTTTATTTTCTCTATTTTTACACTTCTTTTATTCTCATGTAAATCCACAGATCAGGGTACTTCTGTAGTTGAAAGCCAGTTTTCAGAATCTGATGAAAATGAAGTAATTGAAATAACAGTTGAACCTGAAGTTGAAATTATCGAAGACGAACCTGAAATTATCGAAGACGAACCTGAAATTATCGAAGATGAACCTGAAATTATCGAAGATGACGAAGTAATGGACGTAGATGAAGTTGTTGAAGTAGATGATGAATATCTTCGCTCTATCAATGAAATCAATTCTGACGAAGAATCTGTTACTATCACCGAATTCAATGACGATAAAGCTGCAATTCTTAGTATTATTAGTGAACTTTCAGAAGTAATGGAAAATTTAGAATTTGATAAATGGAAGACATTCATTTCTCCTGCATCAATCGAATACTATTCAAATCCAGCTAACTTAAGAAAAGCCCAGAAAAAGCTTCCGGATAAACAGATTCAGCTTAAAGGCCTTCGGGATTATTTCAAATATGTATTCATTCCTTCTAGAAAAATAAGCAAAGTTGAAGAAATCCGTTACATTTCAAAGTCTTACATCAAGGCTGTTGAAGTCCGTGAAGAAGAAGATACAACTGTTGTTTATTATTACTTTGTTAAGGAAAACGGAAACTGGAAAGTAAAACTTCCTGAAGTAAATTAGTTTGATTTTTTGTACTGAAAACCTTATAATTAACCGATAATCTAATAACAGATTATACATAAAAATAGGAGACCCCCTATGAAAGCTATTAAAAAAATTGTTGCAGCGGGAATGATTCTTTCTTTGAGCTGCGCTGTATTTGCTCAGAACTCTAAGAATTCTAATTCTGAAACTTCAGTTGAAAGCGAATATTTAAGTGATATCGATGCAGACATTATTACAAGTCTTGCAACTTCAGATGAATATGACAATAAACTTGTAGCTCTTCAGTATCTTAAAACAGCTATTGAAGACGGAAACACTTCAGACGGTGTAATCGCCGCTCTTGACCGCCTTGCTGGAGAAGGCATTTCCAGTCAGACACGCCAGAACGGTCGTGTTATGAATAACTTCCCTGATATCCGTCGCGAAGCTTGTCTCCTTATGGGAAACATCAAAACAGAACATGCAAAAAATACACTGGTATCTATTGTTGTTGCTGATAACGAACCAATGGTTGTTGCTGCAGCAGTTCATTCCCTTGGCGACATTGGAATCAACGAAAATGACGAAGTAATTGATGCTATTGCTTTTGCAAACCGTAGAAATGAAGTTCTGAATCCTACATCAAGCCTTGCTCTGGAAGTTTTAAACGCTTTCGAAATCCTTGCACCAACAGCAGAAAACAAGAAAACAATGATTGATTCAATTGCAAGAATTGCAGTTGACTACAACTATGTAACTCCTGTTCGCCAGAAGGCATATAAACTGCTTAAAGAAATGTCTAACACAGATTCTTCGTCATCAAAAAAATCTGATAAGTCTTCAGACAACACAGAAAAAGAAGCCAAAGAGTAAAACTAAAATCAGTTTTAACTGAAACAAAATATACAGGCTGTCTTTTTCAGGCAGCCTTTTTTTTCCGGGAGATTAGCTCATTTGGATAGAGCGTCGGCCTCCGGAGCCGAAGGTGGGGCGTTCGAATCGCCTATCTCCCATTTTTACATTTCTTTCAAAAAGGACAACCCCTTATGGAACCAATTATTTTAGCTTCTTCTTCTCCCCGCCGTCAGGAAATTCTAAAAATGCTGAATATTCCCTTTCAGGTAATTATGCCTAATATTGACGAGACACTGACTTCTACATGTCTTGATATTGAAGAAGTTCCGGAACTTCTTGCCAGGGAAAAGGTGGCTGCAGTCATTCATTCGCTCCCTGCGGGACAAGAAATTCCATGGGTTCTTGGAGCCGATACAGTTATCCTTTTTAATGGTGAAATTTACGGTAAACCTGAAAGCAATGAACAGGCATGTGAATTTCTCCGCAAGTTCTCAGGAAAAACCCACGAAGTAATCACTTCAATTGTCCTTTATAACGGTAGAAACAAAACTTATTCCTCTAGAAAAAGTAAAACTAAAGTTACGTTCTCCCAACTTACTGATGGCGAAATTCAGTGGTACGCAGACACAGGCGAATGGCACGGAGCTGCAGGCGGTTACCGTATACAGAGCCTTGCATCATGCTTCATAAAGAATATTGAAGGCTCATACTCAGGCGTCATTGGGTTGCCAATCTTTGAGCTTTATGATATTTTAAAAGAGCAGAATTATTCTCTTTTGAATTAGTTCTGCCACGTTTGTAAAAGGCTGTTTGCTGCATTACAAATTGTGATCTTCCGGCCCTATTGGGTACGAGAAACAGAGTACGGGGCATAATTCACCTTAAAAATCAAAAGAATTATGCGCGTGAAGGAGTCTATCATGGCAGTAGTAACCATGAAAAACCTGCTTGAATCTGGAGTTCACTTCGGTCATCAGGTAAAACGCTGGGATCCACGTATGAAGAAGTATATCTTCGCTGAACGCAATGGTATCCACATTATCGATCTGCAGAAAACAATCGCTGCAATCAAAGACAGCTACGATGAAGTACGAAAGGTAACATCAGCTGGAAAATCAATCCTCTTTGTAGGAACAAAAAAACAGGCTCAGCAGGCTGTTCAGAAAGAAGCAGAACGCTGTGGCATGTACTATGTAAACAACCGCTGGCTTGGTGGTATGCTTACAAACTTCTCTACAATCAAAAAATCACTTCAGCGCCTCAAGAAAATCGAAAAGATGGAAATTGA
>JAHBAD010000152.1 GCA_018385395.1 Treponema sp. | reverse complement strand
GTGCAGGAAAAAAGGCTGTTTACAGAGAAACGATTTCCTCCGGTTCCATCAATATTGTGACTTCCAACAATTTCAACTTTTTCATCATCCCATCCTACTTTTCCTAATACCGCATGGGATGTAAGAGAACAGTTTTCCTTTTTGGTACCGGCATTAAGGGTCACTTTACCAAGAAAATTATCAATATCAGTATTAAGAGGAAAACGACCATCAAGGAAAACTCTTCCCAAAGCACATCTTACAAATGTTTTTTCGCCAAGCAGCTTTGAAAGTTCAAGATTTCCTGCTAAAACCTGGAAATCTCCTTTCTGATATTTCAGGTCAATTTTCCGGCTTTTCAAAGTTCCCGCTCCAAGTCCAACAGAAAAAGAATAAATTTCAGCCTGTTCCGGAATAGTAATAAGAACTCTTGGATAAAAACGACGTTTCCTGTCATGAGAATGGGAAAAAAATGAAAGTCCAGGAATTACTTTTGAATTAATTATATTAAGAGTACCTGATTTATCAAGAAAACAGCGAATTTCGCTTTTGCTGAGACCTCGGGTTTCTACAGAATAATTCGGTCCTGGTATAACAACAGTATTCAATGCACCAAGATGAAAAGAAAGACTTTTTACGGATGACGAAGAAAACCCCCAGTAAAGTTTTTCTGATTCATTTATTGAAGGAACACGGGAATTCTGAACAACAGTTTCAGTTTTAAAAGCCTGAGACAAAATGGATTTTGCAAGATCTTCAGGATTTCCTAAAGTAAGTGAGGCTTTTTCATCATCTCCAAAATCATCAAAATAATCAGAGTAATAATTTATCTTTTCCAAAGCCTCTTCTTCAGGTAAAGAAGCCAGTTTTTCTTTAAGTACAGCAAGATAGTCAGCTTTCTTCATATCTCTAATTTATCAATCTTCAAAAAGTATCGCAAGTCAAATATCTCCAGAATTAAAATTAATTGAACTTCACTAATATAGAAGATTTTACTTGAAAAACCCTGACTTCTTTCTTATAATAAATTTGTAAATGTTCATAATTCGGAGCGATTAAATGCAAAAGAAAATATATGTAGTCGGAATGTTTGACGAAGACACAGCATCGAAAGTACAGGCTGCAGTTGCCGGTGTTTCAGGAGTTACATCAGCTGTTGCAAGTACTGAAAAATCTCAGGTTCTTGTTGATTATAATGACGGAACTTCAGAAGATGCAATCAATGCAGCAATTTCAGGTTGCGGCGTTGATGTAATCGGATAATTTAATTCTGGTGCCACGGAAGGATTTCTGTGGCACAGCCCGACACAATTAAAAAAATATATATCAAAATAAAAATTTAAAAATATTAAACATGAAGAAAAGATTTCCCTTTTTGTTTTCATTTGTAATTTTTACTCTCTCTTTTTTTGTTTTCACAGGAACAGTTTTTGCCCAGGAAGAAGAAATCCTGTTCTCAAAGAATGCTGCTGCAGAAACAGAAAATGAAACTTCTACGGAAGAAGTTTTTACAATTAAAAAGGAATGGTTCATTTATTATAAAAAAGCTACAAAAATCACAGCAGGTCCTTTTGATACGGTTGAAGAAGCCATAAGTGCCTGGATAGACAATCCGAAAATCAAGGCAAAATCAAAATATTACATCGGGCGTAACGGCCGAATGTATACAAATGATCCTGAGAATTACTATAAAAAGAAGTTTGAAGTTGTCGCTCGTTCAAAAGCATTAATAGCGGCCCAGGAGCAAAGAGAACAGAAAGCTAAAGAAGAAGCCGAACTTGCAGCCATTTTGAAACCGGAATCTTTACCGGTTTTAGAATCTGCTAATGAAGAAGATTTAACACAGGAAAAACCTCTTACAAAAAAAGAACTGAAAGAAAAAGAAAAAGCAGAAAAAAAAGCCGAAAAAGAACGAATTGCTGCAGAAAAAAAAGCCGAAAAAGAACGCAAAAAAAACGGCATTTCTGAAGAAATACTTCAAGAAACTGTCAAAGAAGAAGAAACAATTACAGTTCCGGAAACCACTGCCGAAACTGAATCTGAATCTTTTGTTTTTACACCAGAGCCATTCCCTGCAGAAGATGCTGAAACCCCGGAATTTATAGTAGAAAAAGATCTTTTTACAGGAAACCCTTATTCAAAAACTTACCTGAGCGATTATATGGCAAAAGATATTTTCACAATTCCTGAAAACATCGAGTCAGATCTTGAGAATGAGTTTAAAGATTTTACAGATGAACCTGATGAAAAAGGCGTTACTGCATTAATGAAAGCAGTGCGCGAAGGAAACGACTGGAAAATCAGGGCTCTGATTAGCGCAGGTTCCAATGTAAATGCAAAAGACAAAGACGGATGGACACCATTAATGTACGCAGTTCGTTATCAGAACAACGTAAGTGTGGTAAACCAGCTTCTTTCTCAAAAAGCAGATGTTAAAGTACAGAACAATTTTTCATTGAGTGCACTGGTTCTTGCCAGCTGTTTCAATGATAACCCTGACATTATAAAGAAGTTACTTTCCTATTACTCTCCTTCTGACAAGGAAGTTCAGAAAGCCTTCGTACAGCTCATTTCAACTCAACAGAAAGACAATTTTGCTCTTATTTCAAAAATCAAGTTATTCCTGGATTTCGGGCTTCCGATTAACTCCTACTATGATGGAAAAACACCACTTATGTATGCCTGCAAATATTGTACATCGACTAAGGCTATAAAACTGCTTTTAGATAAAAACGCAACAGTAACAGTACGGAGTACAGAAGGAAAAACAGCATTTGATTATGCTCAGGAAAACAAAGCTTTACCTAGAGACGAGATTTACTGGTCATTGAACAAGAGATAAATATGAGAATTACTGGCGGAAAACTAAAAGGAAGACAAATTAAATGCCCTGATGGAGCTATGGCAATAAGACCAGCCATGGACAGAATGCGGGAATCACTATTCGCGATTCTTGGAGACCTGACAGGAAAAAGCTGGCTCGATTTATTCTCCGGTTCGGGGACTATTGCCCTGGAAGCAGTTTCCAGAGGTGCCACACAGGTAGAACTGTGTGAAAAAGATAAAACAAAAGTTAATACTGTTTTAGACAATGTGTCTGTAGCAGAAAAGGAATGCGGAGTTCGTGTACAGTGCCATTTTATGCCCGTAGAATATTTTATCAAACGATGTAAAAAACAGTTTGATTTTATATTTTTCGATCCCCCGTTTCCGTATAAGTATCATGAACAGCTTATTCTTCAATCCGATGAAAACGGAATGCTGAAAGAAGACGGCTTGATTATGGTACACCGTCCGGAAGAACATTTCATGCCTGATTCCATTGGAAAGCTAAAACGTGTTGACCAGAGAGTTTACGGCCGCTCAATTGTGGACTTCTATGCTTATAAAAAAGATGAGGAGAATACAAATGAGGGATAAGAAAACTGACATCAAAGAAATTATCGCTGAAAAACAGGACACTATTCCGGAAGGTTTCATCAAAGTAACCGATAATCCGGTTCAAGGGTTGAGTTCAGAACAGAAAGCGGTTTTAAATCGAAAAGCAAACGTTATGTTTAACTCAGGTAATATTGAAGATGCCCGCCGTATTTATATCACGACAGGCTACTCAGACGGACTTACCCGTGTAGGAGATTACTATATGGAAAAAAATGAGAGTCTGAAAGCATTGAAACAGTACACTCTGGCACACAATGCACGTAAAGCAGAACCAGTTTATAGAGATATAGCAAAAGTTATTTCGGCATTAATTAAGGAATAAAAAAAAGATTTCATAAAGGAGCATAAAATGTTTGGTATGAAAAAAGTAGACGTTCAGGATTCAGGAAGTAAATATAATGAACCCAACGTATCGGATGAATTTAAGGAACCGGATATCCAGGAAATTTACCTTCCTGATGAAATCAAGGCTTCTGACACAGGAGATGCAGTTCTTAACGAAAAAATTGCTGAATTATCAAAGCTTGGATACCAGTTTCTTAAAGAAGGAAACATCGAAGATTCTATAAATTCCTTTGAAGAAGTTCTAACTCTGGACCCAAACAATAATTACGCACTGGTTGGTCTTGGAGATGCCATGCGCAAAAACCATGACTACTTGAAGTCCATCGAGTATTACAACAAATGTCTCCAGTTCCATGAAAACAACAACTATGCACTTTTCGGTTTAGCTGACTGTTATAAGGCACTGAACCAGTTTACAAAAGCTATTCAAATCTGGGAACAGTATCTGAAACATGATGACAAAAACATTACAGTTCTTACCCGTGTAGCTGATGCTTATCGTAAAATCCGTATCTTTAAACGCTCAAAGGAAATCTATCTTAAAGTTCTCGAACTTGAAAATACAAATCCATATGCTTTAATCGGACTGGGCCACCTTCATTACGACTACAAAGAATATAAGGAAGCCCTTCATTATTGGACACGTATGTACAACCAGAATCAGGAATCCTGTGATATTCGTGTTCTAACATCACTTGGAAACTGCCATAGAAAACTCAAGACTTATGCTGATGGAATCCCATACTTCAATAAAGCCCTCGAACGTGATCCTGTAAACTTCTATGCCCTTTTTGGAATGGCTGACTGTTACCGTGGATTAAATCGTCAGAAAGAATCAATTTATTTCTGGAACAAAATCCTGGACATTGACCCCGAAAATAAAGTTATTCTGACACGAGCAGGAGATGCATACAGAAATATCGGAGAATACGACAAGGCAAAAGAATATTACAATAAAGCTCTGGATATTGATTTTGATATATACGCAGCTTTAGGACTTGCACTTTTATGCAAAGATGAAGGCAAATACGAAGAAGCTATCGAAAGACTTAAACAGCTTATTCGCGGAGACAAAAAAAATTACCGTCTTTACGTTGATCTTGCTGACTGTTTTTTACAAATGGGACGTAAGGCCGAAGCGGTTTCAACACTTGAAGAATTCCAGAGAACAGGAATCAAAAGTCAGGCTGTAAACGAAATGATGGACAGACTCAGATACTAAGAAAAAAAATGAACGAAATGATTGTACTTACAGGATTATTACCTCAGGAAATTTGTGAAAAACTTGAACTAAAAGAAAAGTTCCGTGGAAAACAGATTTTCAAATGGGTGGGAACAGGCGTAAAAACTTTTGATGAAATGACAAACTTAAGTAAAGCCTTACGGGATGAATTATCCTCAAAAGCTACACTTAGAACATCAACTGTTTCAAATGTACTGGAAGACCCTGACGGTACAATTAAACTCCAGATAACCCTGGAAGACGGAAATGCTGTTGAAACAGTGCTCCTTACAGATAAGGAAAACCGTAAAACAGCTTGTGTTTCCTGTCAGGCCGGATGTGCCATGAAATGTGCTTTCTGCCAGACAGGAACTCTTGGTCTTTCACGAAACCTTACTCCTGCAGAAATTGTTGAACAGTTTTTATACCTTGAAGAAAAAGCAGGTCCTTTAGACAATATTGTCTTTATGGGAATGGGTGAACCTATGCAAAATCTGGACGGAATAAGAAAGGCCATTGAAATTCTCTCAAGTCCTGACGGACGTTCACTTTCAAAAAAACGTATTACACTTTCTACATCAGGAATCATAAAAGGGATTTACGACCTAGCCGACAACGGACCGCATATCCGTCTGGCAGTTTCACTTACAACAGCTGACGAAGAACTTAGAAAAGAACTTATGCCTGTAACTAACGGTAACAGTCTGAAAGAACTTCGAAAAGCTATTTCTTATTACGCAGAAAAAAGCGGGAAACGTGTTACTCTTGAAGCAGCACTTCTCCACGATAAAAACACAAGTGAAGAAAGTGCAAAAAACATGATTGAATTCGCCAAAGGAATTGATGTAAACGTGAACCTTATTCCCTGGAATCCTGTAGCAACTCTTCCATTTACAGAACCTGGTTCAAATGAA
Organism: Treponema sp.; assembly: GCA_018385395.1. Classification (GTDB taxonomy): domain Bacteria; phylum Spirochaetota; class Spirochaetia; order Treponematales; family Treponemataceae; genus Treponema_D. The sequence goes on along the minus strand of JAHBAD010000152.1, from coordinate 6,579 downwards.
GTTCACCGTTTCGTAGAACGTCTTGAAAAAGCAGGACTCAACGTTACACTTAGAACAAAACGTGGAAGAAAAATTGGCGGTGCATGCGGTCAGCTTGGGATTGCAAAAAAATAATCGCTTCAAACTGGAGCGGTCATATTCTAAACGTGACGGCGAATACCGTCAAACTTAATTTCCCATAAAAATAAACCTGTTGGTGGAGCTGTAACCCCCGCAAGGGTCCGGTCTTTTGCTTCAAGAATTCTTTTCAAAGCGTTTTCGTCCGCACCGTTTTTATCAAGATTTACTATTGTACCAGTCAAGGTGCGGACCATTTTCCACAAAAAAGCATTTGCTTCAATTTCAAAGACCAGAAGTTCTTTTCCAAAAATATCTTTCTGTAAAAAGAAATGTGCATTATCCACATAGCGGTTTGTAGAAAGACTCTGGTCACCGCTAGCAGCAAAACTTGCACAATCCAATTCTCCGCGAAGGCAAGAACTTAATGCATTCAGGCGTTCAAGATTAGGAGTATAATTTTTCACATCCCAAACATAACGAGTCTGGCTTGCCGAAAGACCTTCCGAAAAATTTATGAAATAACGGTAACTTCTGGAAGTGGCAGAAAAACGGGAATTAAAATCTTCAGGTTTTTCAGTGGCAGATATAATCCTTATATCTTGTGGAAGAAATGTATTCAAAGCTCTGGGATAATTTTGAACAGGAATTGAATCAATAGGAGAGAAAAAATTCGCAGCCTGTGCATAAGCATGGACCCCGGAATCTGTACGACCTGAACCATAAAGAGTGATTTTCTGCTTGTGCATTTTTTCAAGGGCCAGTTCAACTTCTGCTTGAACAGTGCGCATCGGTTTCCCTTCATCAGCTCTGTCCTGACGCTGCCATCCGCAGAAATCTGTACCATCGTATGATATATATAGAAGAATATTACGCATTTCTCTTACCGGATGCAAAATTAAAATTCATCATCAGCAACAACCTTGGAAAGATTATCATAAAGGTTTCGTGCATGTTCAAGAAGAGGCCCCGGTTTATTCTTTGAAGACTTACCAAGTCCGAATATACGGGCAATTGCTGTTTTACTTTCGGCAAGTTTCTTTACTCGAAGCTGAACATCATCCTGCTGGCCATACTTATATTCAAGAAGACCACAAAGATAAATAACTCCGTCCCAACCATAGTTTTTGTCCATATCAGGGCCCATATTATTCAAGCTGGAACTTTTCTCAGTTCGTGCAGACTCATTTATTACTGCCTGCTGATAAAAGAAAAGTGCCTTACGATAAAAAACTTCAGAAATGTAATCATAATTATGGTCGGCACAACGCTGATTCAATTCTTTACAAAGCCATGCAAGACGAAGGGAAATAATTCCCTGTTTCAAAGTCGGAATCATTTCTTCATCTACATCGTTATATGTAAGAAGTGCCAGGTAGTACATAGCGCATCCATCAAAAAGAGTGCGCTCTTTTTTCAGATTGAAATAAGGAAAAATTTCATGAACTGCAGCTTTACGTTTTTCCATGTGGCTGAAAATCTTGTCTTCAATGTCACGGTTTTTGAGTTCTTTGAAATCATTCCAGAAAAAGGCTGAATAACAGTTGGGACAAGCACCTATTTCATAAATTAAAGGATAAACACGACCATATTTTGCAGAAGGTTCAAAATTCCGGTGAAGTTCATCTGTAAGGCTTCCGGCAATCATACGGCCTTGACCAGAAAGCATAACTTCATGATCAAAGGCTTTTTTGCACACAGGACAACTACATTTTTCTTTTGCCCAATATGAAATCTGGGGTTTCTTTTTATCTGATTTCTTTTTAACTCCAGCGACTGCCATAATTCCCCCTAATTTTTTTCAATCACCACAAAGGCAACTGCGTATTCTTTTTCATGACTTAAAGTAAGGTGCATACTGCAATTTCCGCAGCGCTCCTTTAATATTTTTTCGGCATTTCCAGTTACATTTATAAAAGGTTTTCCTTTACTATCTTTTGTAACATAAATCTCTTTAAGTGAAAAATTTTTAAAACCTGTACCTAACGCTTTTACAAATGCTTCTTTTGCAGAAAAACGGGCTGCATAATGCTGAAGTTTTCTTTCATCATTTGCTTCCCCATTAAAAATTTCTTTATCATTAAAAAAACGCTGAATCATAGAAGGATTTTCCAGCCATTTTTTGAAACGCTTTACTTCTGAAATATCAGTACCAATTCCGTAAATCATTATTCAGTAAGATCCGCCATTTCCTGATCTGCCGAAGGAACTGATTCTTCGACAGGCTTTTCAGAAAGAATAATTTTCCATACTGCATCAGTCTGTTCGATGATTTCAACATTCTCAATATAATTTATTTGAACAGGAATTTCATATTCACCTGGTTCTGAATAAGAAGCTAAATCAATTTTAAAACTAAATGCATCTGATGTAATATTTTCAACAGCAAGAAGCGGACCTTTCACTTTAACTGTAATATCAGTAAGGGGACTTTCAAGAAGTAACTTGTCAGAAAGATTCTGATATAAAGGTGTAATGCCATTTACAGTTTTTTCAGAAATAACAGGTTCAACTACAACCCTTACTTTATAATTCTTCATGCGATCCACTGTCAGACGTTTATTTGGCTCATAAAGATTCACAATAAAATCTTGAGTCTGTGTTAAGCCTTTTAATGAAACTGGCGCTGTACTAAGATCTTTTGTTCCTTTTACAATTGATTCAGGTCCATAGAATCCAACTGTATCTGGTTCAACAGTAATCTCTTTCACCTGATATCCGTATTCAACTTCGCCAACAGTTGGAACACTGACAGTGGCACCTGCTGAAATTTTACGTTCAACATGAACATCAACAGATTCCGGTTTTATTTTTATCTCTAAAGGATCTGTCGCTACAAGATGATCAGAAACTGTAAAAGTTACAGGAACATTGTATGTTCCAGATTCAGTAAGGTAATCAAGATCAAGAACAGCAGAGAAATCTTCAGCATGAATAGAAGTTGAATCTTTAGATCTTACAGAAACTCTGACAGACTGCTGGATTGAAGAAACAAGTTCTACCCCGCCTTCCTGTTTTAATTTCAAAGGAACAACAATAGTCTTACTTTCTACAAGAGACATCTGATAGAAAAGATAAAGAAACAATGCAATAACAAAACAAAGTATCTTGATTGCCCAGTCATCGACAATCTTTTTAAGAAGTAAACTTACTTTCATCTATTGTGTCTTCCATATTAATTGCATCAGGAGGTAACTCCAGAAGATTTTCCAAGGTTTTTGTAAGTTCAGAATGACTCAAGTCATAATGAAGTTCAGAATCGTAAGCAAGACTGATTGCACCTGTTTCTTCTGAAACAATAAGAACTACTGCATCAGAAACTTCCGAAAGACCAAGACCTGCGCGATGACGGGTACCAAAAGTCTTTTTTATATCATACTGTTCTGAAAGAGGAAGAAAACATCCGGCTGCAAGAATTTTACCCCCCTGAATAAAACAGGCTGCATCATGAAGCGGTGTATCGTGTGAATAAATTGTAATAAGAAGAGCCGATGTTACATCAGCATTAAGCCTGGTTCCAGTCTGAATAATATCGTCATGTTTTGTCTGACGAAGAAAAACAGCAAGCATACCACGTCTCATTTTAGAAAGAGATTCAGCGGCAATAAGAACAGAGTCTACATATGAATGCTTTGAGCGGGACCCAAATGCAAACCACTTACTCTGACCAAGCTTTAAGAAAAGCTTTCGGATTTCAGGCTGGAAAATAACGGCAAAACACATTAAAAGTCCCGGTGCAATAAGGTTCATAAGCCAGAGCAGTGTTTCAAGCTTAAAAATAATTGCTACGGCAAAAGCCATTGCAATTATAATTACGGCCTTAATAACCTGAATACCGTTTGTTTTTGAAAGAAGTGTATAAGCCTTGTACAAGATGAAAGTAAGAATACAAACATCCAGCACAGGCCTGAGAAAATTGAAAACTGATGAAAGAATTTCAAAAGTCTGCATTATCTTCCAATTATATTTACTGTTCTAAGGATATCTCCGAATACACCGGCAGCTGTAACTCCAGCACCTGCACCGTATCCGCGAACAGTAAGTGGAATTGGTGAGTAACGTTCTGTATAGAATACAAATGCGTTTTCACCACCTCGTACACCGTAAAGTGGATCATCTGCAGTTACTTCAATCATGCCGACAGAAACTTTTCCGTCTTTGATTGTAGCACCCATGCGGAGAACTTTTCCTTCCTTTTTAAGATCGGCAATTTTCTTTGCAAAGTAATCATCAACTTTTGGAAGATTTGCCATGAATTCATCAACAGTACCAGTTGAATCGAAATCTTCTGGGAATACTTTGTACATTGTGATGTCTGAAAGTTCAATATCCATTCCGCTTTCGCGTGAAATGATAAGAGCCTTACGGGCAACGTCCATTCCGTTCAGGTCATCACGTGGATCCGGTTCTGTGTAGCGAAGTTCTTTTGCTTCTTTAACAGCCTGACTGAAAGAAACTCCTTCGTCCAGCTTTCCGAAAATGTAAGAAAGTGAACCTGACATAATTCCGTTGAAGCTTGAAAGCTTGTCACCTGAGCGGTAAAGATTCTGAAGAGTATCGATGATTGGAAGTCCGGCACCTACGTTTGTTTCATAAAGGAACTTGCGGTGCATTTTGGCTGCTGTTTCACGAATGCTTCTGTAGAAGTCGATGTTCATTGAGTTTGCACGTTTATTAGGTGTTGCAATAGACATACCGGCTTTAATCAGGTCAAGGTAACGTTCAGGAAGATCATAACTTGCTGTACAGTCAACGAATACAGGATTCAGAGGTTTTACGCGCTGTACAAATTTAATAATTTCATCAACGTTGTTGTCTGAAGAAACGAATTTGATTTCAGGATTCTTCATTATTTCACGCCAGGAAGAAAGATCAATTCCTTCTTCGTTAAGTGTCATACCGTCAATAGTTGTGATACACATTACTTTGATGTCGATATTTTCTTCAAGAAGTTTGTCGTGCTGGGCAGCAATCTGATCGATAAGTGTACCCCCGATTGTACCGGCGCCAAATGCAAATACTTCAATAGATTTTGCTGTATTAAAGAAAAAGCGGTTGATTACACGAACAGCTGTGTCGCCCATATCTCCACGGATAACGCTTGAAATACAGCGTTCTGAAGATCCCTGAGCAATAGCAAGATTGTTGATATCCTGAGAAGCAAGAGCGTCAAAGAATTTTTCTGCAATACCGCGGTTCTGAATCATTCCGTCTCCAACAACAGAAACGATGGCACAGTCTGATACTACTTCAATCGGATTAATAAGACCTTCTGCAATTTCAAGACTAAGTTCACGGTTCAGAACATCCTGAACTTTGTTAGATTCTGAATCACGAACACAGAAAGAAATTGTGTATTCAGATGATGACTGTGTGATAAGAAGGATTGAAATATTTGCCTGTCCGACGGCTGCAAAAATGCGGCTTGCCATACCTGTGCGTCCTTTCATTCCTGTTCCAGAAACTGAAACCATAGAAACTTTTTTGAGACAAGAAATACCACAAACAGGAGATTTTCTTTCGTATGGACCTTTACCAATGCGGGTACCGCGAGCTGAAGGATTGTGGCTGTTCAGACTCCAGGCTTCAATTCCTTTTGCCTGAAGGGGTGCCAGAGTTTTTGGATGAAGAACTTTTGAACCAAAGAATGAAAGTTCCATTGCTTCTTCATAAGTCATATCATCAACAAGAACAGCATCTTTTACGATACGTGGGTCAGCTGTGAATACACCGTCAACATCAGTCCAGAATTCAACACGTTTAACACCAAGTGAAGCACCGATGATTGCTGCACTGAAGTCAGAACCGTTGCGACCAAGAAGTCCCATTACAGGTTCATAACCTGTTCCACGTGTCCATGAGCAGATGAAACCTGGGAATAAAAGAATACGTGTCTGTGTTTCGCGTTCTCCGTCGCGGAAAGGACGACAAGCATCTGCACATTTTGCGTAGTCTGCTTCACCTTCGCCCTGTTTTCCTGTTGTGAAAATGAACTTTCGGGAATCGAGAAGGATTACGCTCATCCCTTTAGCAAGGAGAACAGCTTCCATGATTGGTGAAGAAAGAAGTTCGCCCATACCCATAAGGCGGCAGTAAATTGTGTCAGGACATTCGCCGAATGCTGCAACTCCATCAAGAAGTTTTGAAATTTCGTCAAAGTATGGATTAAGTTTTTCCATTACCTTATCTGCATTGAAACCAGGGAGTTTTGACTGGATTTCTGAACAGATTTCAGAATGGATGCCTTTAAGTTCGTTAGTGAATTTAGTGGAAGGGGTCCCGGTAACACTGGCATCGATTGCAGCCTGAAGAGAGTTTGAAACTCCGGCTACAGCAGAAACAACAACTGAAAGTCTGTCTTCTTCTGCCCGCTTAATAATGATGTCACTTGAGTCCAGAATGCGGCGGGCATTTCCCATAGATGTTCCGCCAAATTTTAATGTAATCATAATTTACCCCTTTCAAAGTATTACAAATTTTTAGTTAAATAATTTTATCGGAAATAACGCTTATATACAATAT
>JAHBAD010000140.1 GCA_018385395.1 Treponema sp. | reverse complement strand
CCTACTTTTAGATAGTCCCCTAAATTATAGGGTATAAATCTCTATAATGTCAAATAAATGTCAAAAATTTTTAATTTTTCTTCTTTCTTCTTTCCCGCCATAAAAGTATGGCCCATGCAACCAGAGAACAGACAATCATTATAAAACAGAATATCTGTCCTGTAGAAAAATTAAGGAGAGATGTGTTTGTGTAGATTGGGGCTGAGGCATCTTTTGCAATGCGGTAGCCTATATCTGCATCAGGTTCGCGGAAATATTCAATTACAAAGCGGACAAGTCCGTAACCAAGAGTATAAGTACATCCAAGTTGCCCGATAAATTTTCTGTGTTTTCGAGTAAACCAGATCACTAAAAACAGAACAATTCCTTCAAAAAAGGCTTCGTACAGAGGGCTCGGGTGGCGCGGCAGGTTTACAAGTTTCAGTCCTTCAATATTCATACCGATTTCAGCACAGAAATCCTGTACCCATGGAAGGCTTGTGCTGAACTTTTCGGCCCCTGGAAAAACCATGCCCCAGGGCATTGTTGTAATGCGGCCGTAAAGTTCGCCGTTCAGGAAGTTTCCAATGCGTCCAAATGTATAGCCCAAAGGAATTGCTACACACATGGCATCAATCCAGCGGCCGCACTTCTGTTTGTGTTTCCAGCACCAGAAAATCATGCCAAGTAATCCGCCGATGAAACCACCGTGGTAAGACATGCCTGCCAGTCCTGTAAAATGCATCTGTGAGTCAAAAGGCCAGAAAATAAGCCATGGTTTTCTCCAGTATATCCCTGTTGTATCGTATACAAGAGTAGACATAATGCGTGCACCAATCAGAAGGAAAACAATTCCTGTGGATATAAAACTGAAAAGGTCATCTTCTTTAAGTTTATAGTTTTCTGAATCAAGCATTCCTTCTTTTGCAACTTTCTGTAAGATGATCCAGGCAGTTCCGAAAGAAAAAAGGTACATAAGTCCGTACCAGCGGAGGATTCCCAGAAAAGGTACTCCTGGGAAAATTTCAGGATGAATCCATGACGGGTAATTAAGGTAAAGAAACATTATAACTGGAATCCTTGGCTTGCAGCCTTAATAAGTTTTGATTTAAGAAGATTGTTTTCCTTCTTAAGCTGTGTAAGTTCGTAATTCTGGGTTTTAATCATTTCAGCCATTTCGCCCATAGAAAGGTTTCCGCCTGAAACCAGATCATCAATTCCCGAAAGCTTGTAAGAGAAGTCTGCATCGGCTTCTTCTTCTGCTTCCTGGAAATTGTCGTTGAAACTGTCCGGAGTGAAATCGGAATCGAATCTGTGCATTGGAGTAGAAAGAACTTTGTCTCCGATGCGGTAAATTGCCTGACCAAGAACTGACTGCGGCTTGTAAACGATTACAGGCAGCTGGGAAGCAAGAGCTTTGTCCTGGAGCATGTCGCGGAACAGAACGCCCAGATATTCGATATCCAGCCCCAGATACTGGTTGCAGGAATTCTTGATTCTTGTAACTTTGTCAGCATCTTTTGGATCTTCAATCATATTCATAACAAGTCTTGGTCTGAACTGGGACATGCGTCTCATAAAAATCTGTGTATTATGCGTATCAATCTGGTAAAGCTGTTGAACAAGCTGAGGAATGTACAGTTTCTGCATGGTTTGAGAGTCTTTTTTCAGTTCATCAAGATACTGTCGTCCAGGAGTTCCGCGCTTGAAAGTGGTGTACAGGAGACGGAAAACTGCATTTTTAAGGAAAAGATAGCCGTTGAGCGTTGCAGTAACTGCAGGGGCGGTTACAACGATGCCCTGTGGAGAAAGGAGGAACATATCAAGAATAAACTGATGTGTACCTGCTCCCAGGTCCAGAATGACGTAATCGGCATCGATATTGTTCAGATTGCGGATAAGTTTTACTTTCTGTGCGTGTTTGAGTGATGTAAGATCCGGAATCTGGCTGTCGCCGGCAATAAAGCTTACGTTGCGGTAATCAGTAGGGGTGACAATGTCCTTGAAATCACTTTTTTCAGTGAACCAGGAACCAAGACTGGCACTTCCCGGATGATGACCGATAACCAGGTGAAGGTTTGATGCTCCAAGGTCCAGATCCACAAGAACGACTTTTTTTCCTGACTGTCCCAAAGCAATGGCCAGGTTTGCAGAAAGCAGAGATTTTCCAACTCCGCCTTTACCGGATGCGATAGGTATAATTTGACTCATAAAGGTTATTCTAGCATAAAAAACGGGGTCTGTCAGAGCATTTTTATTTTTGTCTATCTGTGATAAAATAGAGAATTATGAAAAAATCCATTCGTTCAATTATTGCTTCAGCTGTAGTGCTTCTTTGTACAACTCAGTGTTTTGCAAAGTCATCGACACAAAATAATAAACTTTCTGCTTATCAGTACATGAAAAAACTGAATTCTGTTTTTGATTACGTCGAACAGAATTATGTTGATGAACTGGATCCGAAAATTCTTTATGAAGGCGCCATTAAAGGTATGCTGGATGCCATCGGGGATCCTTACACACTTTATCTTGATCCTGATTATATGCGTGATTTGAACGATACAACCGAAGGTTCTTTTGGCGGGGTGGGGCTTTCAATTTCTAAAGCCATAGAATCAACTCCAGAAAAACCTGCTTACGTTGAAGTTGCGTCTCCTATAGAAGATACTCCAGGTGCAAGAGCCGGCATTCAGGCAGGAGACCTGCTTACAGCAATTGATGGAATGCCAACTCCTGACATGACTATGAATGAAGTCCTGGCAAAACTCCGTGGAAAAATCGGGGAACCTGTTACGGTTTCCGTACGCCGCGGTGCAAATATGAATTTTGATGTCACTCTGATTCGCGCTCTTATTGAAGTGCCGACTGTAAAATACGGAATGATTGGAAATACAGGTTATGTACGCCTTATTCAGTTTACTCCTGAAACTCCTCACCGCGTTCAGGAAGCTTTGGAAAGCTTTGAAAAGGCAGGATACAAAAGTCTGATTATTGACCTTCGTGATAACCCTGGCGGACTTATTACTTCAGTTTCTGAAATTGCGGACAAGTTTATTGATGAAGGCCCTATCGTTTCAACAAAGAGCCGCCTGGTTTTTGAAAATCAGGTTTTCAATTCTTCAAAGAACAAGACTGTTGTTTCTACAAAGGGCAAACCGATTGTTGTTCTGATTAACCGCGGTTCAGCTTCTGCTTCGGAAATTCTTTCCGGGGCTCTTAAAGACAATCATCTGGCACTTCTGGTTGGTGAACGCACCTACGGAAAAGGTTCGGTACAGCAGGTTATTCCGCTTAGCGATGTAGACGGAATGAAAATCACTATGGCCCGTTACTATACTCCAAGTGATACTAATATTGATAAAATCGGAATCCCGCCTGATGTTGAAGTAAAATATCCTGAGCTTACAAAAGAAGCCGAAGAAGCTTATGTTGAAATGGTAAAGGCAAATGTGATTGAGGAATATGTTTCAAAGCACAGCAAGATGACAGAAAAAGAAATTGCCGCTTATGCTTCGACACTTTCAAAAACTTATCCGCTGGAAGAACGCCTTCTTCGCCGTCTTATTCGAAATCAGGTAAATAAAACAGAACCTGCAGCTCTTTATGACCTTGATTATGACCTTCAGCTTGGAAAGGCTCTTGAACTTCTTGAAAGCAGTGATTTCGTTTCTATGGTAAAAAATGCAAAGACATTGAAAGAACTACAGGATGAAGTGAAACTTGAGGAAAATAAATAAATGCGGCAGTTTATAAGCGAATCTAATCCAGATAAAAACGGTTATCTTGTTTTAAGCGGAAAAGATTTCAAATATTTCAGACAGGTTCTGAGGGTTCGTACAGGGGATATGGTAAGTGTCCGTCTTCCCGACGGCATGCTGCAGAATATGACTGTCTGCGAAACTGATGACAGGCAGAAAAAATTGACTCTTCAGATTTGTGCCTCAACTGAAATTGAAGTAACAGACAAAGAATTGACCCGTGGCGTAAAAGCTTCGGAAATAAATAAAATCCTTAAAACTGAATACTGGCTTTTCCAGTTCCTTCCGAAAATCCAGAAGTTTGAACAGATTGTAAAACAGGCTGTTGAGTGCGGTGTTTCTGCAATTGTTCCGGTTATTGGTGATTACACAGAAAAAAGTTCTATTGCGGCCATGGACAATGCAACTAAACTTGAACGCCTGAACAAGATTATCCGTGAAGCGCGGCAGCAGAGCGGGTCACCGGTTGATACAAAACTTTACATGCCGGTAAAAATTGAAGAAGCCTGCCACATGTGGAAGGAAAGAATAATTGATGAAAATGCTCAGGGATTTGTATTGTATGAACGCAATGAAAAATCCCGTACAATGCATTCAGTTCTGGCAGGGCGGGAGATTGATGTTGCTAGTGTTGTATGCGGAAGCGAAGGCGGACTTAGTGTTGAGGAAATAAACAAGCTGACACAGGATGATCTTTTCGTTCCTTGTCACTTTGAGGGAAATATATTGCGATGCGAAACTGCTGCTCTTTACGGAATGGCAGCTCTTCAGGTTATCTGTAATAAAGGGTAGGGAAAAATAAAATGATTCAAAGAATTGATGTTTGCGGCGTTCCGGTGGATATTCTGAGACCTGAAAACCTTGATCAGGAAATACTGGAAATTCTTGCAAAGCCGGGAACAAAACAGATTATGTTCCTTTCTGTATGGAACCTTCTGCGTGCGAGACGCAAGAATGATTATGCCGAAGCTCTTCGCGGCGCCGACTTAATTATTCCTGTTTCGAAAAGTATTCTTCGCGGTGCAAAATTTTTAAAGCGTGATATTCCTGTGCGCTATAATCCTTTTGATGCCGTTATTTCGATTCTTTCCATTCTTGAATCACATTTCAAAAGTCTTTACCTTCTGGGTGGAAACAGAAAGACTCTGCTTCAGGCAGAAAGCAATCTTAAATCAACTTACCCTGAACTTCACATTGTGGGGCGCTGCGTTGGATATTTTTCAAAGAACGCTGAAGCGGATGTGATCCAGGCAATATATAAAGCACAGCCAAGTCTTGTTCTTGTAAGTGAAGGAATTAAAGAAAAAGATTTGTGGTCGTTTCACAGAAAAAATCAGTTTGCCTCAAGCATCTTCCTTTATTACCGTGATGCCTTTGGAATTTTCAGTTCCCGTATTCAGCGGGTGAATCCAAAAACTTTTGAACGCGGTCATGAAGTATTTATTGAAGTACTTCATAACCCTTTCAAAATTTTTCTGATCTTCCCATACATCTGGTATAATCTTGTGCTTCTGTGGTACAAGATAAGAAAAAAGTAAAGCCTTTACTCGCTGGCGGCGTTCCTGCCGATAAGGCCGGCGGCTTTGTTAAAGACTTTTTCAAGATACTGGGCTTCGCCTTCGGACAGAGCGGCACGGCTCAGTATGCTGCGCCAGAAATTTTCCATGTCCGGCCGCCCTGTTACTTTGAAGAATCCTATTTTCTGTAAATCATCTGCGATTGTATTTACTGTCTGGTCCAGGCGGTTCAGAGTGAGCGGTGTGTAGCCGCTTTGGGTTTTATGGTTTTCGCGGAACATGTGGTAGCAGAGAATTTGAACTGCGTGAGAAAGATTCAGAGAACCGAAATTATCTGATGTTGGAATTGTAACACCCATAGTGCATTCAAAAAGCTGGTCGTCAGAAAGACCCGAACGCTCATTGCCGAATACGATGGCGACTTTTCCGCCGGGGGCTTTTTCCGAACCTGTAATCTGGCCGGCTTTTTCTGCAAATTCTTCAGGAAACAGCAGTTTGCCCTTTCTTTTCTGGCCGCGGCGGCGGGTTGTACCAGCGCTCATGACACAGTCGGCAGTGGCTTCTGTAATTGAATCAAAAAATTCTGCATTGTCAAAAATATATGCCGCATGAATGGCAAGAACGTGAACTTTTTCTACGTCGTAGTGTTCTTTCTTTCCTACAATTCTCAATGTCTTGATGTCGCTGTTTGCCATGGCACGGCAGGCAGCTCCTACGTTACGGCTTTCGTCCGGATGGTCCAGAACGATAACAATGTTTTCTGTATTCATAGTTTTACATTCTAATGAAAAAATCAGGGATTTTTAATATGATATGGATATTTTGTAATATGAACTAGAAATAAATAAAAATTACGCAAGGGAAGAAAATATGCTCGCCAGCAGCATGTGAAGCGCGCCTTGGGCATAGCGTTGCTGGCAACTGTTTTATGACCGGGAGTAATTTTTATGAGTTATAGTTTTTATTTGCTGGACGAGGATATCAAATATATGGAAAAAATACCTGCATCTCATCTTGATGTAAAACTTATGGCTTTTGATCTGGACGATACGCTCCTGAATAAAGACTGCACTATTACTCCGAAAACTCAGGAAGCTTTGAGAGAAGCTGCCCGCCGCGGCATTTATATTGTGCTCTGTTCGGGTCGAATGGAATACGGCATTCTTCCCCATGTGAGAACACTTGATATTGCGGGCATGGAAGCAGGCCGTTACATCATCGCTATGAACGGATCTTCTATTTTTGATCTGCATACACGACAGCAGGTTTTTGCACGCAAAGTGCCGGAAGAAGTTCTTCTTGAAATTTACGGCGAATGCAAAAAGCGCGGCCTTCCGGCACAGGTTTATTTTCCTGATACAATTGTGGCAGACCGTATTGATGACTGGACAAAAGTGGATGCAGAGCTCTGCGGCGTAAAGCTTGATTCTGTAGAAGATTTTGAAGGCTTTATGAAAGGCGGTCACGCAAAAATGCTGGTGCCAGGTGAACCTGAAGTGCTGAAAGTTTTTGAAAAAGAATTGAAGGAAAAATTCAGTGACCGCACAGAGATTTTTACCAGTAAGCCTTTCTTCCTTGAAATCATGCCGAAGAATGCAGGTAAAGGTCAGGCGCTGGAAGAACTGGCAAAGCGTCTTGGAATCAGTCTTACAAACGTTATGTGCTTTGGTGACAGTTACAATGATGAAAGCATGATGCGTAAGGCAGGACTCAGTGTGTGCATGAGTAACGGCAAGGAAGACATGAAAAATATCTGCCGCTATGTGACCCGTTTTGATAACAATAATGATGGCATTGCAGACTTCGTAAATACCTGGGTTTTGTGATATACTGAGGTATTATGCAGAATTTTGATTATATCATCATCGGATCGGGACCAGCTGCCCTTGCTTCGGCTCAGTATGCTGCCCGTGCCGGATTAAATACACTTGTTATTGAAGGTGACGCTCCAGGCGGTCAGGTAACTCAGATTGCTGACCTTGAAAATTACCCGGGCGTTTTCCCAATGGTAAACGGCACGGACTTTATTATGAATATGAAGGAACAGGCAAAAGCCTTTGGTGCAGCTTTTGTTTCTTCCCGTGCACTTTCTGTAGACAAGCCCGGCGCACTTTTTTCTGTAAAAACTAAAAGCGAAGAATATCAGGCAAAATGTGTCTGCCTTGCAACAGGTGCTGTTCATAAAGATCTTGGCTGCAAGGGCGAAAAAGAATTTGCAGGCCGCGGCGTTTCGTACTGTGCAGTCTGCGACGGACCATTTTTCAGAAACAAAAAAATCTATGTGGTAGGCGGGGGAGACTCGGCCTGCTCGGAAGCAATTTACCTTGCAACTCTTTCAAGTGATGTTTCAATTATTCATCGCCGTGACACTTTCCGCGCTCAGAAAGCCGTTGTGGAAAAAATGCTTGCTGCCGGGGTAAAGCCTGTTTACAACACAGTGATTGAAGAAATCGCCGGTGGAATGAAAGTTGAAAAACTGATTTTGAAAAATACTCAGACCGGCGAAAAGTCAGAAGTGGCAGCTGATGCTGTTTTCGTTTTTGCTGGAATGACCCCGGCAAGCGACCTTGTTGATATGCTTAAAAAAGATGAAGCGGGTTATATCGTTACTGACGAAAAAATGCAGACAATGATTCCAGGTCTTTTTGTTGCCGGTGATGTCCGCGCAAAACCATTTCGCCAGATTGTAACTGCAGTGTCTGACGGTGCCATTGCCGCCAACAGCGCAGCAGAAATGATACATAACTCTTAGTGAAAAAATGAAAACTGTTACCTTTGTTAATAAAAAAGTTCAGAAGTATATTTTCATCCTATTGTCAATTTTCAATTGTCAATTCTCAATTTTCTCCCTCTCTTTCTGGGATAACAAGCCTCACGATGAGCTGGCCCGGGAAATTGTCCGGGAAATGACTCCAACAGAACTTTATTCCCAGATTCTCATGTTCGGATGGGCAGGTGCAGAACCTGAACAGATTCTTTATGACTGGGTTAGCCGCGGGCTTGGAAGCGTAAAGGTTTTCGGATGGAACACAGACAATATTTATCTTGTAGCAAAATCAATTACTTCGCTTCAGAAACATTCGGCAAAGAACCGTTTCCAGATTCCTCTTTTTGTTGCAACTGACCAGGAAGGCGGATGGATTCGCCATGTAAAAGGTGACACTGCAATTACTCCGGGAAACATGGCTATCGGAGCAAGCGGCTATCCTTCTGACTCTTTTTACAGTGCTTATTACATTTCGCGGGAAATCAAAGCTCTTGGCATTAACATGAACTTTGCCCCTACTGTAGACCTTTATACAAATCATAATTCTACTATTATTTCTTCCCGCTCTTTTGGCGAAGATCCTGTAAAGTCGGGCATTCTTGGTGCCGCATGGGCAAAAGGAAGTATGGCTGCAGGTGTTATTCCAACTGTGAAACATTTCCCGGGACACGGCGACACAGAAAATGACTCTCACATTTATCTTCCAAAAATTGACTGCGATTTTGAAACCTTTACAAACCGTGAGCTGGTTCCTTTCCGCTATCTCATAAATTCAGGTGTTCCGGCTGTTATGTCAGGACATCTTTCGTTTCCGAAAATTGAACCAAGCGGAACACCGGCAAGTCTTTCAAAATATTTTTTGACAGATCTTCTTCGCGGTCAGCTTGGTTACCAGGGACTCATTATTACAGACGACATGATGATGAACGGTGCAACTATGTATGCAGGTTCACTTTCAAATGCATTCCGCATGGCAATTCAGGCAGGAAACGATATAATCATTTCTTCAACAACTGCAAAACTGAATGAAGCTTTGTGGACAAATAATCTGAACCTGATTTCGTCGGATCCTGAATTCCGTGCTCGTGTTGAAGACGCGGCTTACAGAGTAATAAAGTCGAAGCTTGAATATTTCAAAGGCGGAAATGCGGCACCACTTTATCCGGATGCAGCAGACATTGACGCCGCAATTCCTGACCGTGAAGGCGATAAATTTTTCCTGGAACAGGCATGCCGTTCAATTACAGTTTATCAGGGCACTTCGGCTCATCCGAAAGAAACTGCCGGCCGGGTCCTTGTGGTAGGCGGACTTCCTGAATTTTTAAGTGCCATAAAAAAGCGTTATCCTGATTCCGGTGAATTCCGTTTTCAGTATGAAACAGGACCGAATCAGACTCAGTGGGTAATTGATAATCTTCCACAGACGGCTTCAAGTTATGATACCATTGTTGTTCTTGTTGGAAGCGAGCGTCATGCCCGTATTGCAGAGTCTGTAAAGAAGCTTGGAAAGAAAGTGATTATCTGTTCGATTATGTATCCGGTTTATTCGGAACGCCTTACCTGGGCCGACACAATCTTGATGGGATACAGCTGGAGCGGTTACACACTTGAAGCAATGGCTGCAGTACTTGCGGGCGAGTTCCAGGCGGAAGCGTCACTGCCGTTTAGTAAAGAGTAGAAATAATGGGGCGTTGCGGGGTGTCCCCGCAGAGGGGGTAGCGGACAGGCAACCAAGCGGAGAGAAGCAGCACTGCTTGCAGAGGTGCTTCACGAAGCGACTTGCATGGAAGCGAGGGGGAGGCGTCCCCCTACTTAAACAATCCGAAACCGCCAGGCATTTTGCCACCAGCTTTTATCCATGTAAGAGCCTGTTTTCCGGAAGGCTTGTTCTTTAATTTTTCAAGTGCATCAAAATAGTTCAGAAACCAGGCACCGGTGTCGCGGTCGCTGGCATAAAGGTCGTTTCCAGGCTCTGAAGTTACAAGAAACACTGAAACTTCAGGAAGTTCAGAAAGCGAAGCACAGAAATTTTCTGCCATTGCTTTGAATGCGGCCTGAGCAACAGAAACATTGTTAGTGCATGGAGCCTGTGTGATTGCTTTTGCAGAAATTATGTCAGCTTTTGATGGTGCGCTTCTAAGGTAAAATCCTACGCTTACTTTTTTTGTTTTCTGGGCCAGGCGTCCAAGCAGTGTGTGGCAGAAATACATGTAGCCCGAAATCATGTTTTCAATGGCCTGAGTACAGTCTTCAATCTTGTCGCTTTCAAATTTTTTTGCATAAGACGGACTGTCAAAAATAATCAGGACGCGGTCAAGCTGAACCAGTTTTGCTTCTGCCTGAATGAGCAGAGTCTTTGCAGAAATGGAAGATGCTTTGTTCCATGAAAAAGTGAAAATATTGTCGTTATCAATTGAAATGTCAGAATTTGCAGTTGCAAAAATTTTGTGTCCCTGCAGTTCAAAACTTTTTAATAAACTTTCAGATTCGGGTAAATCCTTACCCACCACCAGGATATTTGCCATGTCTTAAATATATAGTGGATTCCTCTAAATTGCAATTTTATGGTAAAATGAAGTTTATGAAAGTTTGGATTAAATACCTCATCGGCGTAGTTATCGGCCTTGCATGTGCACTTATTCTCCCTGTAGACAATCCGTCTGTCAGCGGCGCCATTTTGTTTATACTTGATATCTTTATTCGTTTTGGACGCTACATTGTAGTTCCTATGATTTTCTTTTCGGGAGTCATTGCAGTAAACAGACTTCGTTCTTCCAAACTGATTTTAAAGACCTCCCTGTGGACAGGCCTTATCATAGTAGCTTCGTCACTTATTCTCACACTGGCTGGTGTTCTTTCTATTGTAATTGTAAAACTTCCGCGTATTCCTATTACAGTAGATCAGGTGACAGATACATACACTCTTGGAATTGGAAACATGATTCGTTCTCTTTTCCCTGCCAGTGCTTTTGAAGCCGTTCTTGAAGGTTCATTCCTTTTAGTTCCTTTTCTTCTGGCATTCCTTGTAGGTTGGGAAAGTTCTGTTGATGAAACTGTTTTCCGTCCTGTATTAACTTTAATGGACAGTCTTTCAAAGCTTGTTTACGGTATTTCAGTTTTCTTTACCGAAGTAATGTCTGTTGGAATGATTGCCATTATGTGTAACTGGACAATCACATTCCGTTCTGTCTGGACGACCGGTATTTATACTCCAATGTTCATTATGTTCATTGTGGATTTTGTGCTGATAGTTGGAATTATTTATCCGGTAATTCTTTATTACGTTTGTCATGATCCTCATCCTTATAGAATTCTTTTTGCAAGCCTTACCTCGCTTTTTACAAGTTTCTTCAGTGGTGACACAAACCTGACTCTTCCTCTTAATATTCGTCATGGGAAGGAAAGTCTTGGTATTCGCCGCCGCGTAAGTGGATTTACATATCCGTTGTTCTCAATTTTTGCACGCGGCGGTTCCGCATTAGTCGTAGTTATAAGCTTTATTGTAATCTGGCGTTCATACTCAAGTCTCGCCATTTCATTCAAGGATGTTCTTTGGATTTCGGGCAGTGCATTCGGGCTTTCGTTCCTTCTTGGAGGACTTCCAAGTGGAAGCTCATTTGTTCTTCTGGCAATTCTCTGTACCACTTACAGTAAGGGGTTCGAAACAAGTTTCCTTCTGCTTAAACCGGCAGCTCCGATTATCTGTTCATTTGCAGCACTTTTTGACGCAGCAACTGCAATGTTCGGAAGTTATATTGTTGCCGTTAAGACAAAGATGATTGAACATCATAATCTGGCACATTTTATCTGATTTTTCAGAAATACAGGGATTTCTCTGATTTTTAGATTCTGGTTGGACTTTCGAGATATCTAAGTTATAATATAGACAAATAACAATAT
>JAHBAD010000117.1 GCA_018385395.1 Treponema sp. | reverse complement strand
TAACTACATTATCTATATAAGTTTTTTCCATATTAATATTAAGGACGACAGAAATCTGAGCACCTTCTTTTTTGTATTCAGAAAGAACCTCATCTGAAATTTCCTTTTTCAGAACATGTTCATCTGAAATAGAAAAGGCTGCCTTTGGAATAACCACAACAGGATTTATTTCATATCCACAGACAGTACAAACTTCTGCCTGTGTTTCTGTTGCAGGACCGCTGGATACGTGTTCTGCAAAATCCTTTTTTTCTGTGCTATGTTCACAGGTTGCTGCATACCAGTGTCCAGTTGAGTCATATGATAAATTTTCTGAATAAGTATGAACATGAACATCAGATACCGCCTTATTACATCCGGCAAGCATAAAAATCAAAAATACAAGCACAGCTACTTTGCCCGCCATTTTTCCACAAAACTTCATTTTTACCTCCAAGAAAAATGAACTCCGAAGCTTTCAAAAGTTCATTTAAATAAAAAAAAGGCACATTACGTCCCAAGGAACGTAATGTGCCTGAATTTTCTGATAATAGATATAGTTATGCTACTGAACTGAACTGAACTGAACTGAACTGAACTGAACTGAACTGAGGTTGCCTTTAATCAGTTTTTTTGTCAAGTAAATCTCCCTTACGCATAACATCTTCTTCATTTTATCACACTAATATGAATACGCAAAACTTATTTTACTGTCTGGCGTAGGGATTATTCGAACCAGTTTTCCATCATCAGTCCCGGAATCTTTTCAAAATCTTTTACATTTCTTGTAATTAAGATCATATTATTTGCTCTGGCAATACAAGCTATCTGAAAATCTGCATAAGGGATTAACACTCCTCGCTGTTCTAATGAGGCACGCAATTCAGAATGAATACTAGCCGCATATTCATCATAGGGAATCTTCTCAAAATTATTGCTGACAAAATTCATCAGAAAATCCGAAAGTAAATCTTTGCTTTTCCCTTCTGGTTTTCTTTTCATCCTATAAAGCATTTCATGCCATGAAACTGTTGAAATAGCACTTAATGAAATGTGCTCTTTTACCGCTTCACAAACTTTAGGATCAGGATTTTTCTTATAAATCTCGCTGATTATATTTGTATCAAGAAGGTAAATCGGTCGCATTATTACACCTCATCAAAATCATTTGGTGCATACAAAGGAGGCGTCCATTTATCACGGGTATCTGCAAAAGGATTTTCATCTTCCAGGTTCTCTGCATTCTTTTCCCGCCAAGATTCATAAGAAAGCCACGCTACAGAAGGTTTCTCTTCAAATTTTGCTTCATAATCTTCTACACTGATTAATACAGCAGCCCGTTTCCCGTGTTTTGTAACAAATACGGGTTCCATAGTCTGAGCACACCTTACAAAATCACTGAACCGGCTTTTTACATTTGCCAAAGATGCTGTCATACTGTAACCTCCATTAAATTAGTCATATTATACAATATAACCAATTTAATTAATTCTGACAAATTCTTTCCCTTTAAAACCCCTCTGATATACAGTATAATCGTAATGATATGGATAAAAATTTAAAAACAAAATTACTTCCTTTTATTCTAACTTTCCTGGTTATTATTCTTGATCAGATAACAAAAATGATTATCGTTCGAAATATCCCCCTTTACACTATCGGGGCTCAATACTTTGGTGATTTTCTTAGAATTATTCACGTGGCAAACACCGGGGTTGCATTCAGTATGGGTGCTGACTGGGGAACAATCTGGCGCGCAATTATGTTCAGGGCTGTACCTGTTATTGTTATCGGGCTTGTTGTAGTGGTTTATTTCCGCAACAACGAATTCACAAAGCTTCAGCGCTGGTCAATTGCCGGTATCATTGGTGGCGGAATTGGAAATCTGATTGACCGCTTTTTCCGTGCCGAAGGCGTTGTAGATTTTATTGATGTTAAATTTTACGGACTCTTTGGTCTTGAACGCTGGCCAACATTCAATGTTGCAGATTCTGCTGTTGTTGTATGCGGAATTCTGCTTCTTATCTCTTTCATCATTTTCTCTGTAAAAGATGAAAAAGCAAAAAAATCTAAAGCAAACAAGGAAGACAACTAATGGACTACAAAGATATGGATGAAGAAACACGCGAAAAAAGAAAGCGTGAACAGGTTGAATACCGTACAAAGAAACACAACTCTGTACGTTTTATGATTTTCTCAAGTGTTTTTGAAATTATCGAAACTGTGCTGATAATGTTTATTTTATTTGTTATTGCTGCATTCATTGTTTTCAAACTTTTCAAAGCAACAGGACCTGCCGGGCAGTCTGTTTTTCAGGTTTTACTTATTGTAATCTTCCTGGGCGGCATGGTTTCCGGCTTTTTCGTTTATAAAAAATGTGCCCGCTGGTACATCAAAAAATTCAAAATGTTCGACAAACTGAATGACGATGTTCTTATCCACTACTTTAAGGAAGAAGAACTTGGTTTAGAGGATGACCGCTTAAAATGATTGGAATTATAGGTGCAATGGAAATCGAGGTGAAGAACCTGGTTTCCGCCATGACTGAATCAAAAAAAAATGAAACAGCAAATCTTGTTTTCTATACAGGAAAACTTTCAGGAAAAGACGTTACTGTTGTTCAAAGCGGGGTCGGAAAAGTAAACGCTGCACTTTGTGCGCAGATTCTCTGCCGCGAATTCAAATGTGACTGCGTTATCAACACAGGTATTGCAGGTGCCATGGCTCAGGGCCTTGGTATTTTTGACTTTGTTGTTTCAACAGCAGCCGTTCATCATGACGTTGATGTAAAAATCTTCGGCTACGAATTTGGTCATGTTCCAGGAATCAAGGTTCGCGACTTCCCTGCCGACGAAAAACTTGTTGCCGCTGTTGAACGTGCCTTTACCGCTAGCGAAAGTTGTAAAAATCGTAAACTTGTTAAAGGACTTGTTGCTTCAGGCGACCAGTTTATCTCTTCCGGAGAAAAGAAAAATTTTATCAAACAGACTTTCAATGCCGCCTGCTGCGAAATGGAAGGCGCTTCCATTGCACATGCCTGTTACCTCAACGGTACTCCGTTTGTTATAGTTCGGTGCATGAGTGATATGGCTGATGATTCTGCTGAATCAACTTACACTTTCAACGAAGAAACAGCTGCCGGCGAAAGCACTGAATTAATGATGAATCTTATAAAAGAAATTTAAAGGAAACTAATTTTTTATGGAAAAAAAATACAACGTAGACAGCTTTAACCTGGACCACACTAAAGTAACCGCACCTTTCGTACGCCTTGCTTCCAAAAAAGAAGGTCCAAAAGGCGATGTAGTAACAAAGTTTGACATCCGCTTTTGCCAGCCAAACAAAGAATTCCTGACAACTGGAGCAATCCACACTCTGGAACACCTGATGGCTGAATATATACGTGATGAAATGGAAGACGTTATTGACCTTTCTCCAATGGGTTGCCGTACAGGTTTTTACTTCACGATTTTTGGCGATCATGATGAAGAATACGTCTGCGGACACCTTCTGAACGTTCTTAAGAAAGTTGCAGTATGGGACAAACCTGTTCCTGCAACAACAGAACAGGAATGCGGAAACTACCGCGACCACGACCTTGAAGGTGCCAAGGCTGCCGCCGGAAAATGGGTTCAGGAAATTGAAAAAAAAGGATGGAATGCTTTTATTTAATTTGAAAGTATTCCAATAAAAAAATGGATGAAAAGATAAAAAGAATTGGTTTTATAATCAATGATTCCAGCACAGATTACAGTAAAGGACTTGTAAACGGAATGAGAGCCGCCTGCAAGGATTTTAATTCAACTCTTCTTATTTTCCCTGTTGGTGAATATGGAAAAAGTTATTCCCAATACGGGTACCAGAAACGTGCTGTTGCTTCGCTTATTTCAAAAAACAATCTTGACGGCCTTATTTTCAGTACCGCTGTTCACGGAGCTCACGTATCATTTAAAAAGCTCGCAAAATATGTACATTCTTTTTCTGACATTCCTGTGGTAAACCTTGGAACAGTTATTCCAGACATGCCTACAATTCTTACTGACTGTGAGCCCGGTCTGGAAAACATGATTACTCATCTTATAAAAAAACATGGCTGTAAACGCATTGCTTTAATGAGCGCCGGTGAAAATTCAAAAGAAGCCGAAGAAAGAACTGAGGTCTATAAAAAAACATTGGAAAAAAATGGAATCCCTTTTGATGAATCACTGATTCTTTACGGTTTCTTTTCTTATCCTATGGCTATGACAGCCCTTAAAGATTACGAAGACGAACATGGAAACCTAGATTTTGATGCTATTGTATGTCTCAACGATTACATGGCATACGCAGCAGTAGACTATTGCAAACAGCACAATTATTCAGTTCCTGATCAGATAAAAATAACCGGGTTTGATGATATCCCTAAAACATCAATTTCTGATCCTACAATTTCTTCAATTAATCAGCAGATTGAAACTCAGGGCTATCTGGCAATGAAAACAATCAGTCAAATGATAGACGGTGAAGAAGTTATAAGCTTAATCAAAGTCCCATCAAAAGTCCGCTACCGTCAGTCCTGCGGATGTATCAGTCTGAACGAAAGTCATTTTGATTACCAGACTGAATCATATACTGTTGTTTCAGAAGAACAGTCCATGAGAAATAACAGCAGTTCTGAATGGCTTATTAGAAAAGACCAGATTAAAACCATTGAAAGCTATTTCCAGAACACACAGGGAAAAATCAATCTTTTTGACTTCACAGGAAACTTTCAGTTCGTTCTTACAAATTTTGATATTGATGCTGCGGCTATTGTCATTTACGAAGAACCAATCATCATGCCAAAAATGTTTGATCATTTTGAAATACCTTCTAAAGCCTATGTTCTTGCTGCTTATGATAATACCAGAAACTTTAATTATAAACGTGATAAGAACACAAAACCATTTTACCCAGGAGAAAAACTTCTTCCTGAAGAATATATGAACTTTCATAACGAACCATATTTTGTGGTTTCTCTTTCCAATGGGGAATTTCAGTATGGTTACCTGGTTTACAAACCAGGCGGATTCGATGAAACAATGTACGACTTGATTGTTACAATGGTTTCTCATCGTCTTTCCGTTGCGTTTGAAAATTCTAAAACCGAAGAAGAAAAAGCAAAACTTGATAAAAATAACAAACTTCTCCAGAAAATCTCCCGCACAGATGAACTGACAAAATTGCTGAACCGTCGCGGACTTCTTGAACTTGGTCAGGAATCAATTGACCTTGCAATCAAATATGGTAAAACAGGGCTTGTTATTTTTGGTGATATGGATAATCTGAAATCTATCAATGATACTTATGGCCATGACGCTGGTGATAAAGCAATTATGGCAATAGCAAAGATTCTTTCAAATGCTTTCAGAAAAAATGACATTATTGCCCGTATCGGTGGTGATGAATTTGCAATTGTTGCTACCGGACTGGACCAAACTTCATTTAAAAAGGTAAAAGAAAAAATCGATAAAGAATGTGAAGCCTTCTCTAAAAAAACAAAAGAAGATTATACTCTTTCAATTAGTCTTGGTTTTACAACCTTCCATGCAGAAAGTTTTGCCATGTCAGCTCTTCTTCTTGAAGCGGATGCAAAACAGTATCGCGAGAAACGATCAAAAAAAGAAAATGAATAAATCTGAGCTGCGTAAACAGATTAAAGAAAAAGGAAAAATTTTTTTCCAAAATCCTCATAATAAACCTGATGCCAGTTTTATTATTGGTCAAAAAATATGTGCTTCATCCGAATTCAAAAATGCTGATGTAATATTTGCTTTTATGCCAATGATTGATGAACCAAATATCGGAGTAATAATTCTTGAAGCTTTCATGAGCGGAAAAAAAATTGCTGTACCAAAAATCCGTGATGAAAAGGGAGAAATGGAATTTTACTGGATTTCCTCCCATGAAAAAATGAAAGAAGGGCCTTTTGGTATTTATGAACCTGAAGGGACAAATCCTGTAGATATGAATACTGTTACAGATGGTTCTCTGCTCATAGTTCCTGGCGTTGCCTTTACAAAAGACGGAAAACGGCTTGGAAGAGGTAAAGGTTTCTACGACAGATTTATGGCAAAATATAAAAACAAATTTTCTAAAATGGGGATTTGTTTTAACTTTCAGCTTGTAGATGACATTCCGGTTTATGAAAATGACATCAAAGTTGATAAAGTAATCTCCGCCTGATTTTCTGTTTTAATTTCTAGCTTCTGACGAATAAAGTCTATAAAGTCTTTCAAAACCCAGATATTTTTCAATTACTTCAAGTATTTTTTCAGAAGTAATATTGTTCACTTTTCTATATATTTCCAGATATTCAAGTGGATTTTCTGCATTCTGCGATAAAAGTACTGCAGCTCCTGTATTTGTATACGCCTCAGAAAACCAGGAATTTACGCATTTTGTCTTTACATTTTGCAGAGTTTTGCTGCTTTTTGATATATTTGTAAGGTCATCTTTAAGCTGGCTTATTACGCTTTTGTACAACGAATCACAGGCCGAAATACGTTCAACAGAAGAAAAACTGAATGAACCGAAAGGCATATATTCTGTTGCAGGTGAAGAAGTAACTTTACAGTTATATAAATACCTCTTCTCGCTCACACCTTCTGTCAAAGCGTCCTGAAGAAATGGAAGAAGAGCATTAAAAACATAAAAGTCTTCTGTGCCCGCTTCCGGCGAGGCTGCACAATAAAGAACAGGATCAGCAAAGTTTTTTGTGGGAATAAGAACTGCCGGCATAGGGCCTGCATCTTTTGCCGGAACATCTGTCAGGAAAGTATGAACAAGTTTCACTTTTTTCTGTTTACCATAAGGAAAATCTTTCTGAAAGTTTTTAGATTTAGATTTTTCGGAAACTGAAGAGACTGAACCAGTATGTCCCGCAGGGCGGACTGTTTGAACCTGAAGAACCGAAAATGCATCAGAAATTACCTGAGCCGTAATATCAAAGGAAATATCACCACAAACAAATACGCTGAATCTTGAAGCATCAAGAACTGACGGATAATTCTGAAGAATTTTTTCATAACTTGTGTTTACAAGAATTTCGTTCTGAGTTTCGTATATTTTTTCATAAGGCGTTTTTGGAAGAACTGATTTTACAGCTCCACTGTAAAGCTGGTTTATTGTGCTTCCATTTTCCAGACGTTTTCTCGTTTTTCTGTTTTGTACAATTCTATCTGCATCAGTCGGAAGAACTTCATCCATAATTAGAGAACCGGCCAGAGCTCCGACAATCGAATAAAAATCATCTTTTTCACATTCAATTATTATTCGGGAGGAATCCATTCCTGTTTCGGAATAAATTTCGAAATCATTCAGAACAAGTCCTGCTTCCTGTTTATTTCTGATCTGGCGAAGAATATTCATTGTCATAAGATTTGTCATAACCTCTTCAAAACCATGATCATCTGCTGTACGAATATTTCCGCCTGAAATAGAAAGGAGAAGTGTTACACCTGTTGTATTTTTATTCTGCTTCATACAAAGCGGTATGCCGTTTGAAAGAAAAGACTTTTGAATATCTTTTTTATTTTCAGTAACAAAGGTTTCCACAAAACCGGTTTCTGTTTCTTCCTCAATTACCGGAACACCTTCCATAAGATTCTTTATGTTTTTATACAAAGAGTCTGTGTACCAGGAAGCATTCTTTGAATTGATTTCTTCATAACCGTTTGCGGTAAATTCCTTTTTGAATTTATTGAACTGCTTTGTGTTTACAATCACAAAAATAAAAGGTTCTTCTTTCTGGATTTTCTGAACAACCCGTTCTGCCGAAACATTTTCCAATTCCCCTTTACGCATTTCAAGTTTTTGTGAGACTGAAAGATTGCTTCCGCTGTAGGGATCCTGGGCCCATAATTCACTCAAAGTATTCATATAGGCAGAGGAAGATGAAACCATTTTATTAAAGCCAAAAATCTGTTTTGTTAAAGCCTGATTATATTCATCAAAAGAAATATCAGAAGTCTGTTTCACAATTTCATAAAAAGTTTCTGATTGTTTTGCAGGTGAAACATTTTTTACATTCTGTAATAGACTCTGAATAATCAGGCGGGAG
The DNA here is from genome assembly GCA_018385395.1 of Treponema sp. Classification (GTDB taxonomy): domain Bacteria; phylum Spirochaetota; class Spirochaetia; order Treponematales; family Treponemataceae; genus Treponema_D. The sequence continues at coordinate 8,908 of JAHBAD010000117.1, read as the reverse complement.
CTTCCGCTTTTTGTAGCTGCTGCAACATTTACATATTCGGCTCCCGGAATATTCAATGTTTCCGCACTGCAGAGTTCGTATTTCATATGTGAATAATCATCATTGAAAACTGCAGAAGCTAGAGCGCATTCTTCTTCTGTAAGATTTCCATATTGAATAACAACCTGTGTCAGCTCATCAGAAAAATCTTTTCCGTGAATTACAAATTTCTTTTTACCGTTCTTTGTAATTGTTAAAGGCCTGTGACTTACCCGCCGGCTTGAATAAAACCGTCCAAAAGAATTTTCCACTTCCTGAACAAGATTCTCTTTTTGAAAGTTTCCGCTTACAAAAAGCGCCGCATTATTTGGAATGAAATAATTTTCTTGAATGCCTGAAAGAATGCGGCGCACATCATTCTGTGTAAGTCTGTTGAACAAAGCCGGATAAATGCCCGAGTCATTTCTCCATGGTTCAGCGCTAAAAACTCTGGCGTCTATTCCAGCGTTCATCATAGTTCCCGCATCATTTGCAGAAAGTAAAACTTCCCTTTTTAAAACCGCAATTTCAGAAGATAAAAGAGAATCCGAAAAAACCGGATTAAAGACACATTCAGAAAGTTCATACAAAGTATCTTCAAGTGAAGCCGGTGAAATATTCAGAATAAATCTTGTAGCATCCGAATTCACCTGAACCGAATCAAATTTAATTCGCGAAGTTTTCTGGATAAGATTTGAAAGAAGTGTAAAAAAACCTGCATTTTCTACGGTCTGATTTGAAAAACCCGCCCTTAAGCAAAGCTCCAGACGAATTTGCGGGTTTGAATAATCTTCGAAAGCATAAACTGACAGTCCGTTTTCTATTTTCGTTTCATAAACCTTTTCCGCTTTCTGTTCTGAAAAAAGGGAACCGTAAATCAGTAAACTGAATAGAAGAAAAACCGTCTGTAATTTTTTCATATTAATTAATAAACTCGTGCTCTTTGTTTTTTACGCCTGAAACATAATCAAAAATTGAAGTCAGGCGCTTATTGAATACAACGGCTCCCGGCTTAAATGATTTATCAGCAATATATTTTTCGATTAACTCTTTATTGTGCATGTCTGAACCACTGGTGCATGGAAGATTTTTCTCTTTTGCCAGTGCCAGAGCTTTATCATTTTCTTCAGGCCTGTTTCCTGCATTGTAGACTTCAAGACCATGAACACATTCCGGATGCAGATTCAAAGTTTTGATGTAATCACGCATACGGTATGGATGTGCCTGAATCATAAGTCCGCCGGCTTCATTAATCATTTTAAAAAGGCCTTCATGTGTCTGAGTCATAATTTCAGGATGAGCAATAAGCCAGTCCTTATCAATTCCATAAAGAAGATACTCATCTCCTTCGAAGTTATATTCTATTCCAAAGAAAACATCGAAATCTTTTCCTTTGCTTGCTTCAAGTGCACGTTCATAGCCTGAACAATACTGTCGGACTCTTTCTTCCCATGGGAGACTTCTGTCAATGCCGCTGTTTCCGTTGAAGAAATGATCAGTTACAATAATGCCTGCATATCCTGCACGCTTGTAAGCATCAATATAATCTTCAGGTTCTGTCACACCGCAGGCACTTGGTCCTTTTGTGTGGAGATGTGTTTCATATAAGTATTTACTCATAATTCTACGACACTGCCTCCTTTAATAAGTCGTCCAGAAACAGAACAAACTTTTTCAACATTTTCTTCAGCACTATCACTTTGTTCGATCTGACGAATCAGACTTTCTGCTATCCGGTTTCCGATAAGACAACCATCCTGTTCATAAGTTGCAAGAGGAGGAACAAGAAGTGATGTAAGCATAATTCCATCATATCCTGTAATACTTATATCTTTTCCTGGAACAAGCCCGCGGCTGTTCAATTCACGGATTCCACCAAGGGCTGCATAATCGTCTGGGTACAAAATACAAGTTGGCGGATCAGGTAAATCAAGAAGCATTGCCGTAGCTTCCTGGCTGGTAATAGGATCATGGTAAAGGCCCTGAGCAATATTTGATTTTGGACATGTAAGTCCATGTTCTTTCAGAACGTTAAAGAAAACTTCCAGACGATCTGAAGTAACAAGGGTCTTTTCGCCATGAATAATACTGAACTTTTTATGACCTTTCGAAATGAGATACTCTGTAAGTTCTTTCATTCCATTTTTATTATCACTAAGAATTGCGGCATGATTATTATCAAAAACGTAATCAAGTGTTACGCTTGGGATTTCACTTTTTATAAGAGTCTGAATCTGTTCACTTTCAAAATCTGCCGAAAGGATTGCCACGCCATCAAAATTTCTTGCTTTTATATGAGTGTAATAATCGAAGTCAGGATCATCTCGTCCAGAGAAAGTAATTTCATATCCATTTTTTTGAGCAACTTTCTGAATGCCACTAATGATTTTTGCAAAGTACTGATGCTGGAAACCTGAACCTGTCTTATCTTCAAAGATTACGCAAAGGTCATAAGTTCTGTTTGTTCGAAGGGTACGTGCAGCAATATTAGGATGATAACCCATTTCTTTAGCCTTTGCCTGAATAGCAAGGCGTGTATCCTCGCTGATTTCACTGGAACCTTTTAGAGCTTTACTTACTGTCGAAAATGAAACTTTACATTCCTGAGCAATGTCTTTTAATGTGACCATCTCTTTCCTCAAAACTTTTTATGTTCTTATTCTTTTTATATGAAGAATTCTACTGACCATAAATGAACGCTGCTCCCTGTCTGGCGGCACTTCAAATTTCAATACAGCTTCACCTTCATTTTTTATAACTTTCAAAGGATGAACCAGAACAACAATTTCTCCGCCACTTCCATCCGTCTTAGGTAATACTAACTCTAGTATATCATTGTTTTTTATTGCTGTATCAATCAAATGAATTTTTCCATGAAAATCTATTCCATCAGCATTTAATATTTCTGAACGCACTGATGTTGATACAAGCTGACTTTCAGAAACAATCAAATGGTTTCTGATTCTTGCCTGAAGACTTTCGACCTGCTGTTCATTAAAATCTGACTCTTCAAGTTTTTTGATAAGCCGTTCTTCTTCCTGAAAGCTTTTCTCATCTGAAACTTCTATATAGGTTCCATCCCCTTTCCCAAAAGTGAAGATATTTCCCTTTGAAATACGAGGAAGAGAAAATACTTCTGCTTCCTTTTCTACAGTTTTTACTCGTCCCATGAAATCAAGTCCCGAGCCTTTTATAAAAGCTGCAGGGTTTTCTTCCAGAGGTATATCAAGAAGATAAATGCCTTCTGCAAGTTTTTCTCTTATATGAACAGAAATAGACGGACTATTTTCTACAAGAGAAATATTTTCAGGTGAAACTTTCAGAACATAACCTTTGTACAGAACTGCAGAAGAATAAGCATTATGCCATTCGTCCAGATTGAAAATCAGGTTCTGTGGCAATTCAAAAGAAGCATAATCTGAAAGGATTTTCTTTAGGCCTTCAAGTGTGTAACCTTTATCAAAACCGGCAGAAACCGATTTGCGTGTTATTTCATACTCAGTTACAGTACTGCACTTCACAGCCTGCATAAAAAAGGTAAAAGGAAGCAGATTTTTAAGGCTTAATCCCGGCAAAAGTGTTACACTTGAAGCCGCATTAATATTTATTACATTTGGCTTTTCCCCGCCAAATGTATATGCATTGTCTGTACAAACACCTTGAATATATACATTTTCGCCCTTTTCGCTTTCTCCATGTAAAGACAAAAGCCCGAATTCAACTGCTGCATCAAATACAGAATCCATAAGGGAAACAGAATCCGAAATACTTCCGCCTTCACTTTCATTTTTCATACGGTTCAGCATTTCAGAAAAGCGGCTGACAGTTTTAACTGGCATATCTTCTGAGGAGCGTCCTGCAATAAACTGAGCCATGCGAAGAAATGTACGTTTTGTAACGCCGCATTCAGGAACTGAAGCAAGGGTATCTGAAAGAAGCTGGCTCTGTTTTTTAAGTCCGTCTCGACTCAATCTCATAACACTTGCTATGGCAAGAAAAACGTACTGCTGAATCTCTGGAAGATCACAGAACAGCTGAAATTTTTTCTCATCAACTGTAAGATTTTTTTCACCTTCGTGAACAAGCCCAAGATTAACAAAAGCACTTACCAGAAACTGCAGGCAATTTGTTTTTTCACCAAAAATCAGTTCAAGATTTGTAACATCATTTTTTTTGAACTTTCCGTCGGCTTTAAGTCCACAACCTGAAATATTTATGTAAGAAAGGAATGCGGCAATAAAATTTGGTGTCAGGATAAAAGGTGTATCAAGATAAGAATGTTCAAGAACCGGATCTTCAAAAATGATTTCAGGATTTAAATATGGTTTTACTTCTTCTATAACAAGAGGATTTATTCTGTAATGGATTTCTTCACTGTATTGCTTTTTTGTTGTGTAAATTAGAAGTCTGTCTGAAAGATTTGAAAGCTTTGAAAGAATGAGCGAAGGCGAAAATTCATCTTCAAAAAAATTCTGAAGTGTCCCCTGCGTAATCCCGGGGATAAGATTTATAACTGTAAGAAACTTAACATCGGTTTCATCAAGAAGCGCAACAATTGTTTCAAGATTCTGTTTTGTACGGACAAAGCTTGCAAGCTGTTCTGTAAGGCGCAGCTTGTTGAAAGGAGTTTTTATATCTCCAAGATACAGACGCATTATGTAGAAAAACTTTTCATCAGGAAGAGAAGTAATATAATCTGTCCAGTTTTTCATTTCCTGCATATTCTGCATTAGTCCAGGTCTCCCATAAATCCTATGCCCAAAGGCTCGTCTTCAAAATCCAGATCTTCAGGTTCGGTGTAGCGGATAATACGGTAAGCGTATCCCTGCTCTGCCAGAAATTTCTGACGGTTTGAACCGAATTCTTCTTCTACGGTTTTTCGAGTTATTAAAGTAAAGAATCTTGCCTTGCGTTCCTTTGGGCGCAAAATGCGGCCAAGGCGCTGAGCTTCTTCCTGACGGCTTCCAAAAGTTCCCGACACCTGAATTGCAAGGCTTGCGTCAGGAAGGTCGATAGCAAAGTTTGCAACCTTTGAAACAACAAGCACGCGAATTACGCCGTTTCTGAAATCGGCATAAATTTTATCGCGTTCAGCATTGGGTGTTTTTCCTGTAATTATTGGAGCGCCAAGCATCTGAGAAATTTTTTCCAGCTGATCTATGTACTGACCGATAACCAGAATTTTGTCTTCAGGATAACGGTCAATAATTTCTTTTGTAATTTTAATTTTGTCCGGATTTTCACTTGCGATGCGATGCTTGCCACGGGCTTCTGCGCCAAGATATTCAAGCTCGCTGGCTTCCGGCAAATCCAGGCGCACTTCAACACATTCTGCTTCGGCAATCCAGCCCGAATGTTCCAGTTCTTTCCACGGAACGTCGTAACGCTTTGGGCCAACCAGACTGAAAACATAACCTTCACATCCGTCTTCACGAACAAGAGTTGCTGTAAGTCCTACACGGCGCACAGCCTGAAGCTCCGCTACAACGCGGAAAACTGGAGCCGGCAGCATATGAACTTCGTCATAAATTATAAGTCCCCAAGGGCGCTCATGGAAAATACTGAAATGAGGATAAGGGCCTTCTTTGTCCGGTCTCCAGGTAAGCACCTGATATGTTGCAACTGTTACTGGTTTGATTACTTTTGATTCGCCTGAATACTCTGCAATGTCATCTGCAGTCAGATTCGATTTATCCATCAATTCGTCCATCCACTGATGAACGGCACTGATGTTTGTTGTGATAATCAAGGTGGAAGTTTTAAGCATGTCCATTACAGTCATGCCGACTATTGTTTTCCCGGCTCCGCAGGGCAACACGATAGTTCCAAAGCCTGTTCCAGGTCCTTTGTCACCAACCAGTGCACGGGCAGCTTTTTTCTGATAGTCGCGGATATTTAACGGAAGCCCTTTCGAAGTTGTTTCGCGCAGATTAAAATCTAAAGGTTCACCATCTGAAAGCTGAACTTCATCTTTTACAGGCCATGAAAGCTTCAGAAGATTTTGTTTTACAGTTCCGCGGTCTGTAAGTTTTAAGAGAAAAGTGTTTTTCTGATTTTCACAAGGGAAAAGAAAATCTTTGGAATATTTTGAACGGGAAATTTCTTTGAATGCAAAATCACTTTCACAAACAAGATAAAGATACTGTTCCTTTACACCATTCACTTCTGTGTCGTAACCCGGAATCATGCGCACAGCACCAAAACGGTTTGCAACTTCACGCATCCAGGCAACAACACTTGAAGGAATGTCATAGCGTGCATACTTCTGAAGAACCTTTACGGCGTCATCGGAAGTAAAGCCTGCGCTGGCAGCGTTCCACAAAGAAAGAGGAGTAAGTCTGTATGTGTGCAAATGTTCAGGAGAACGTTCCAGTTCTGCAAAAGGAATCAGTGCATCGCGGCATTCGTCAGCCAGCGGGGCATGAACATCCAGAAGCAAAGTGCGGTCTCCCTGAACAATCAAAGGGTTATCGAACTGCATTGTAACAGACTATTATATAGGAAAATTAGAAATGTTTGAATAAAGTAAAAGTTTTAAGTTAGGATTAAATCAAATACATTTATTTATTCAAGTTTAATGAATTACTCCCAGTCACATTAATGGATGTGTCAGGACGCTAGGTACCGTAGCTGCACGTGAAGCGCGTATAAGAAACTTATTGAGCCGCGCTTCAAGTGCCCTGCACCCCCATTCTGTTCCTTCGCGTAATTCATTAAAACAAAAATATTTATTTGATTTAATCCTACCTTATTCTTTGCCTGCGAAGTTTGCGATAATCTTTTTGCTTTCTTCGCCCTGAGTAATAAGGACTATATGGTCACCGGGATTAATCTGAGTGTTACCGCCTGCAATTTTATAACCGTCAGTGCCTGATTTTCTGCTCAAAAGCACAAGATATTTACCAGGATCAGCAATATCTTTCAAAAGTTTTCCGCACATACGGCTTTCAGGCGAAATTTCGCATTCCGCAATTTCCAGATCTGAAACTGTGTGGATTTCCTTTACAGCCTTACCGCGCAAATGACTCATAATAGAGTCTACAACTGTATCACGCAGAGGAATTGAAACATCAACTCCAAGCTTTTCTGCAATAAGTCCGAATTCCGAACTCTTTACAAGAGTGATAGACTGCTTTACGCCAAGACCTTCAAGGTATGCGGCAAGAACCATATTCAGTTCATGATTATGTGTTGCGCAGATTACCAGGTCAAAATCAGGAATTCCTTCTTCACGAAGGAAAGTTTCATCTGAAGCATCTGCACAGAAAACACGTGCGTTTGGGAAATTCTGAGAAGCCTGCTTTGTCAGAATATCATCAGTATCGATAATGACAAAGTCCTGAGTTTTGCGGACGGCCGCCATTCCGCCAAAAAGTTTTGCAATTCCTTTTGTAGTCTGAGGTTTAAAGATCTTTTCGGCAACTGTAGTTCCAATGCGGCCGGCTCCAATAAGTGCTACTTTTCTAAGAGGATGTTTCTTTGATCCGCAAAGTTCAGAAACTTTATCCATATCAGATTTTTTAAGAAGTACACCAAGGGTGCTTCCCTCAAGAATCTGTGTGTCACCGCTTGGCAGACAGGATCGGCCTTCCTTTTCAACGTAAGCAACCAGGAAGCTTGCGTCAGAAAGCATGCGGATATTTTTAAGAGTTACTCCGCAAAGCTTACTGTCTTTTTCAACTGTAATGCGAACCAATTCCAGTTCTGAATCATCAAATGTAAGAACGTTTCCAACTGCGCCGTTTTCAACAGCACGAATAATTGCTTCGGCAGCTTCTACGTCCGGGTGAATCATATAATTAATTCCATAAAGAGGACGTCTACGGCCTTCTACAAATTCTGTTGCATGTTTTTTTTCTGCACTTGCCGTATTAACGTAATAAGCATAATTACGAACGCGAGCTATTTTTAGAATATCAGGATAAACTGCGTCTACAAGAGAACAGGTAATCATGTTTACTTCGTCAGATGCTGTAACACAAACAAGAGCATCTGCTTTTGCAATACCTGCGTCTTCCAGAACTTCCAGATTATTTCCGTCTGCACAAATTACAGTACAGTCAACCTGATTCCCGATGTGGCGGGCATTGTCTTCATCGTTTTCAATAACAGAAACCTGATTCTTTTCATTAACAAGGTTTTTGGCAAGCTGAACACCTGTAAAGCCGCCACCTACAATTACAATACGCATAGTAAAAGTTTAATATAATAACCTATAAATTTTCAATAATTGACGGAAGTTCCAAAGGAGTCATGGCAATACAGTCTGCACCATGTTCTTTCAGAAAATCAGCACCGCGGAATCCCCAGTGACATCCAACGAACTGAACTTTAGAATTCTGTGCGGTCTGAAAATCTACATCAGAATCTCCAATGTAAATCACTTTTGAAATATCTATGCCGTATTTTTTTGAGATAAAGTTCACGCCATCAGGGGCCGGCTTCTTTTCCATTTCAGGGCGGGAGCCAAGAACAAAGTTGAAAAGTCCCGGGAAATATTCCTCAGCCAGAGCAACAGCATCTTTATCATTCTTATTTGAATTTACTGTAATAATATAACCTTCATCTTTTAAAATTTTTGCAGCTTCTGCAATTCCTTCATAAGCACAGGTTTTATCAGCAGCGTGAACTCCATAATATTCCAGAAAATCCTTATACACTTTCTCAAAATCTTCTTCAGAATGATTTTCAGGAAGAGCCGAATGTATAAGTCTTGGCATTCCACGACCAACCATCCATTTTACTTCTTCAAATGTCCGTTCAGGGAAACCATTTTTCTTCAGACCGAAATTAGTGGCATCCAGAAGGTCATCCAGAGTATTCAAAATAGTACCATCCATATCAAAAACAAGCAGATCAAATTTTTTATTCTTCATAAACTATATAATAG
>JAHBAD010000112.1 GCA_018385395.1 Treponema sp. | reverse complement strand
ATCTAAAAGTAGGTGAATATGAGTAATAGCAATAGTTTAATACCTGGCTTTGATGACGAAAAAGACGACAGCCTCAAAATTTCGCTGGAAAAAAATGATAGCGTCCCTAAGGGGATTTTCATCTATCTGAACGGATATATTGATACATATAATTCAACATTCTTCCAGAAAAAAATTACAAAGATTGTTGAAGCCGGTTATATCAACCTTATTTTTAACTGTTCAGCACTGAACTATGTTTCTTCAACCGGTATCGGTTCTTTCACAGTTTTCTTAAAACTTGTAAAACCAAAAGGCGGAGATGTAGTTCTTCTTGAAATTCAGCCAAAAGTATATGAAGTTTTCCAGCTTTTAGGATTCTCGCAGTTCTTCAATATCAAAGAAAACACAGAAGAGGCTATAAACTTCTTCAAGAACGGAGCACCACAGGAAAGTTCTGTATTCCCTAAAGTTTTCGCATGTCCTGTTTGCGGCAAAAAGTTGCGCGCAACCCGTTCAGGACGATTCCGCTGTTCAGAATGCAAATCTATTCTTGCAATTGATAACAGCGCCCGCGTTTCTTTGGGATAAATTAAGTAAAATGTGAAAATTTTAGTTAAAACCGAGACTAATAAGTCTCGGTTTTTTTTTGTTCTTACATTGTGGATAACTTTGGGATAAATTGCGGATTTATCCACAAATTCATGAAAAAAAGACGAAAGCTTTTCGTAAAACATTTGCTTTATTTGTGTTTCACGGTATAATTACTTATATTATAAAGAATTACATAAAAAGTATCGAAAAATTCATACAATTCAATTTATACACATTTTTTGTAATATTTCTCCATTTTCTCCAATAGTTCTATGCGTACAATGTGGATAACTTGTGAAGAAATGTGGAAACCGAAAAACTTCTTCACTTCCTGTTTCTTATACCGATAAACTTATCAGAGGTCTCTCATGAAAAAAGCATTAAAGCTGTTCCTGGCCTATTTTTCATGGCTTATTCTAGGAACACTTATTGGAACATTTTTTTACAGTCTTTACCTTCACTCCATTGGACTGGTAGCCGGCGTTGATTCTCCTGTATTCAGCCGTGAATACCTTGAAAGTTCTTTCTTCCTGGTTTCACAGGTTCTTGCATTTATTTCAGGATTTCTTCTCCTCGGATATAAAATCCGCAAGCCTGGAAACCCGCTGCAGCTTCTGGTTTATGTTATCTGCCAGCTGATTTCAATCTGCCTTATTTTCCCCCTTTCCTATCACTTTGAAAAAAAGTTCGTAACAGACAATCATTATTTTTATCAGCAAGACAACACTCTTTCTCCAGGCTTTTTCCGTGAATATAATGATCAGGTTTATTTTTTCCTGAATGAAGAAAATAACCGCCTTATTCAGATTGATACAAGAGATGGCGGAACCTCTTTCTTTCTTGAAAACTCATATACTGCCCGTGACATACTGACAGAAGAAGCAGCTCCTTATAAAGATGTCTTAATCAAGAACTCGTTCAATGTAAACACTTCCAGTTATTCCTTTTTTGGAACAATAGTGAATGCCGCTAAACAGGATTTAGACAGAGGTGCCTCGTACTGGTTTACATTCCTTTCGCTTACATTTGCCCTTACCTCAATCTATGCTCTTTCAGGACTTACTTCGTGGCGTATTGCAAATTATTCCCTTTGCGGAATCTTTTACATTGCAGTTCTATTTATAAACAACTTTTACTGGTCACCTGCCATGAATAGTTTCCGTGCAAAAAGCTTCCTGCATTCAGGCGTTTTCGGATTCTTTGAAAGATGGACAAGTGCTCCGTTTTTAATTATGTGCAATCTTATTTTTGCTCTTGTTCTGACTCTTATTGGAACAATCACTTATTTCGTCAGAAGAAAGAGAGGCCGCTAATATGAAAAAAATTCTCATAATTCTGTTTTCTTTTTTAGGTGCCGGTTTCTTAGGCTGTTTGATTTATGGTTTCTGTCATACTCCTGATGTAGAACTTCTAAATGCAGCTGTTGGAAATTATAAATTTCTTTCCGGCATCCAGGCATTTACAAAAATCCTTCCAGGAATGATTTTTTCAGGTTTTACACTTGCTTTCTCCATTCAATTCGGAAGAAATTCTGAAGGAAGTTTTTCACGTTTTTCTCAGGCAATGTTCAAACGATTCAAATCAATCATGATTATTTCCTTGATTTGTACTTTCTTCCTTTCAATTTCTTCTGAAGCTCTTACTCTGATTGTTTCACGCAAAAAAACTGCTTTATCAAATCAGCCGAAACTTATAAGAGAATACATTACTGTAGGAAACAACCTGCTCTTCCAGGGAAAACCGGAAGCCGCTGTTGCATACGCATCAGAAGCCCTTACTCTCGATAGAACAAACCGCGAAGCTGCTTCTCTAAAAAATCAGGCTGAACTTAAAATGAACCTGCAGGAAACAAAAAGTGTCCGCATTCTTCATGAAACAAATATTGATGAACTTTTCCAGGATTCTTCAAGCAACATCGATACAGAAAACTTAAGTCAGGTTTATGCTCTGTATTTAAAAGCAAAATCCTGTTGGGCTAATGAAGAATATTTCAGCTCCCACTACTACGCCGAATGTGCCCTGAAAATTTCTTCAGAAAAAGACCCAAATGTTCAGGAGCTGAAAGAACTTTCTGCTGCATCATGGAACAAACTTTCGGAACTTCATGAACTTGCACGTTCCGAAGACCAGAAGCTTTTTTTGGAAAAATTTGACGGATACAAAGCTCTCATGGAGGAAGACTATCTGAATGCCTATTACATTCTCAAAACAATTCAGATTGAACATCCTGAAATGAAAAATGATTCTGACCTTAATTTCTATGAAGCTATTGCAGAACAAAAAGTAAACGAGCGCACTTTCTTCACTGACGAAACATGGAACCTTAAAAGTTTTGAAACTGCAAACGATATTTACTTTACTCTGAAATATGATGACGGGTGGCAGGATATAATTTACTTCAAAGGAATGACAGAGGTAAAAAACACAGGTGGAATGGTTCAGTACCTTCGTGATCTGGCAATCCAGAGTATTGATCCTGATGGAAATGTTCACAGTTCAATGCGTACGCCTTATGCAAAAGTACTGACCGTTTCGCTCAAAAACATAAATCCGCTCACAAAAGAAAACCTTGGAATCGCAAAAGATGTAAACTATGTTCCCTATATTCTTTTGAAAAGCATAGACCGCATTAACCATAACAACATTGTACGCCCTGAATACATTTTCTCAGACCCTTCAGATGGCCCAGGTCCTGACTACACTATGCTTCCTATGGAATTTTCTGATTTCCAGATGATGGAAGTAGCAACATTGAATCCTGAAACAATTCCTCTGGGATCTCTTTTCCGTGTAATCAACAAGGCTTCAGATTACGGATATTCTTCAGAAGTTTATGCACAAGTCCTTTTAAACAGAATCCTTTACCCCCTGTTCATTTTATTCATTTTCCTGATTCTTGCGATTTTTGCATGGAACAACCGTCTGGATGCAAACCAGTATTTCAAGGCAACATGGATTGCAGTATTCCCGGTTTTTGCAGTCTGCTGTCATTTCTTTAACTTAATAATCAATTTCCTTTTCAAACTGGTAAACTTTGGTTTCCTTGGAATGGGTGGAAGTCCGACCACAACAGTAATAATCGGAGCTGCAGTTTATTTAGTTCTGATTTTCTTTGCTTCTCTTATATTCCTTTCAAGAAAAGCAGATTAGGCGGGGAAATGATTTTAAGCATCATTCTGATTTTTATTATTATTGGCGCTTTTTTCTTTGCAGGCTGGACTTTAAAAATTCAGCGAAGCTGGAGAAAGTGCGCCGAAAACGGAAACTTCAGTTCAGTAAAAACAGAACCCTTTCCCGGCGCACTGTGCCTTTCTGCCATAGTCCAGAGCTGCATTGGAGAAAGCAATTACGCTGCCAGAATCATGGAAAGCGTTTTTGGACGCCGTTTTGACGAATGGAATTCCATGACAAAATCAGTTTCCTTTGCGAAATGTCTGAACAGAGATCTTTTAATAGAAAACCTTATTTCAATAATAAATAAACAAAATGATGATTTCAAACTAAAATATATCCCTTTGTTTTTCAAAACTCTGACCGCTACTGAATTCATGTGGAATGAAAAAACACAAGGGGACAAACCTTCTGAGTACTTGAAAAACCTTTTGAATTATTCTATAAAGACCGATAAAACCGCTGATGCCTACAGAATCCTGGGGCTTGAACCAGGGGCTTCACAGGAAAAAATCAGAAAAGCTCACCGCCGCCTGGCCGCCCGTTACCATCCCGACAGAAATGCCGAAACCGGAAACCTGGACATGTTCCTTAAAATCCAGACAGCATACGAACTTTTAACAGATTAGCAGGCCATTTTATAAATTGCCAGCATATCCTCGTAAGCCAAAAGTTTGTAACCGGCAAGAGTACAGGTCTTGTTGCGGCTGCAGACAAGTGCCATTTTTTCAGAATCGATATGGATATTCCATTTTGATTATAGTATCCATTTTCATTAAAATAAATGTACATATAAAT
>JAHBAD010000098.1 GCA_018385395.1 Treponema sp. | reverse complement strand
AATTTCTTTGATTCCAAACCCGTGACCATGAAAGCAAATTATATGCCTTCGTAAGAAAAGATGCGGTCTTTAGACAGACATGATAAATAATGTAAAATGTTAGCAAATAGTACAGTTTTTTAACATTTTACACAAGGGGAAAGAATAAAAAAAACGCCGGAATGTAGCATTTCGGCGTTTTCATCAGCAGAACAGAATTAAAGCACAGCCTTAAGGAACTGCTTTAGGCGGTCACTCTTTGGGGCATTGAAGATTTCTTCTGGAGTGCCTTCTTCAACAATGTTTCCGCCGTCCATGAAAAGAACACGGTCAGCAACTTCGCGTGCAAATCCCATTTCGTGGGTAACGACAATCATTGTCATTCCGCTTTCGGCAAGCTTTTTCATTACTGAAAGAACTTCTCCTACAAGTTCAGGATCCAATGCAGAAGTTGGTTCGTCAAAGAGCATGATTTTTGGATCCATGGCAAGAGCTCGGGCAATGGCAACACGCTGCTGCTGTCCACCGGAAAGCTTGTTTGGATATGCATCAAGCTTTTCTCCAAGACCAACAGCATTCAACAGTTCGATTCCCTTTGCACGGGCTTCTTCCTTTGACTTGCCGAGAACATTCATTGGGCTGACCATTGTATTTTCAAGGGCTGTCATGTGAGGGAAAAGGTTGAACTTCTGGAAAACCATTCCAACATTCAAAAGTCTCTTACGTCTTTCCTTCGTTGAAATATGGAGCTTTGAAGACTTGTTTTCTTTGTGTGCAATTTCCTTTCCTTCAATTTCAATGATACCGTTGTCAATATGTTCCAGGTGGATGAGGGAACGAAGGAATGTTGATTTTCCGCTTCCGCTTGGTCCGATGATGCACACAACTTCCTGAGGCTTAACTTCAAGGTTAACACCCTTCAATACATGAAGAGAACCGAAACTTACATCGATGTCTTTTGTTGTAATCATACTCATTGTTCAGTCCTCTCCTATTCGTAAATTGAATGTTTCTTTTCAAGAACATGGAATACAAAAGTAAACACGGCTGTTATGATCAGATAAAGAATCATGGCAGGAATGTAAACCATTGATGAAGCAGTAGAAGACTGGATGCTTCTTGTTACCTTTGTAATGTCTGCAAGGGCAATGAGGGAAACAAGAGAAGCATCCTTAAGCATCATGATGAATTCATTTCCTACAGGAGGTATCAAACGGCGGATTGACTGAGGAAGAATTACAAGGCGCATGGTCTGGAAATAATTGAGTCCCAGAACTTTTCCTGCTTCAAACTGTCCCTTGTCAATGGACTGGATTGCAGCACGGATGATTTCACAGCAGTAAGCCGAACTGTTAAGTCCAAAAGCAATGAAGGCTGCAAGAAACTGATTGTTGATTGTAAGTGCACGGCTGATCTGAGGAAGGCCATAGTACACAAAGTAAAGCTGCATGAGCAAAGGTGTTCCGCGGAAAAAGAAAACATAACCTTTGCAGAAATTGCGTATAAGCTTGTTCTTGGAAAGTGTACCAAGAGCAAGGAAAATGCTGACTATAAGTCCTGCCACTACAGAACACAGTGTAAGTAAGATTGTAATTCTGGCACCGGCCAAAAGCTGAGGTATCCATTTTATAATTTTATTCATTGTTTCCATAATAAACAGGACTCCGAAAAATTTTATTATTTGATAGAATCAGAAAGGTCTTCGCCAAAAATCTTGATGTATATTTTTGCCATTGTTCCGTCAGCCTTCATGTCATCGATGACCTTGTTGATTTTGTCCTGAAGAACCTTGTTGCCCTGCTTCATGCAAACGCCGAAGTATTCGTCAGGAACACCTGTCCATACGCGCTTGAATTCTGAATCAGGAACATTGAGGTAAGAAACAGAAACAAGGTTGTCGCTGATTACACAGTCGATGCGTCCAAACTTAAGGTCGTCGTATGCATTCATAACCTTGTCGTATTCGCAAGGGATGAATTCAAAGTTGTGGGCTGCAGCATACTTTTCAATGAAGAAGTCAGATGTTGTTTCTGCCTGGTATCCGATTTTCTTTCCTGCAGCATCTTCAGGCTTGTTCCATGGAAGAGTTGAATCCTTCTGAAGGATAAGGGCCTGTCCGTTTCCGATATATGGCTGAGAGAAGTCGTATGCAGCCTGGCGTTCAGGTGTAATTGTTGCAGCAGACATAACTACATCGTAGCGGTCTGTTGTAAGGCCAGCAAAGATTCCGTCCCATGCAACATCAAGGAATTCTGCTTCAAGACCAAGGCGCTTTGCAATTTCCTTTCCGAGTTCAACATCGAAACCTGCTGGAGTCTTTCCGTCTTCTGCATAGTATTCAAATGGAGGATAACCAACTTCCATTGCAATCTTAAGCTTTCCAGCTTCCTGTGTAAATTCACCCTTCTGAACCTTGTTGCTTTTTGAACAAGATGAAAGAGCCATAAGAGCAACTGCCGACATAACAGCAAACACAATCTTCTTCATTTTCTACTCCAAAAATCAAAAAAAAATAATAGCTAATTATATAGAAAAATAATCGAGGTTGCAATTAAGCAGACTTTTCATTCTTCTTAGACAGGAATCCCGGCAGAACCTCAGCAACGAGGATTGCCGCAAAAATCAACACACAGCCAACGAACATTTTTGAAGTTAATCTTTCTTTCAATAACATGCAGCTGAAAATAACACCGAAGACAGATTCCAGAGAAAGGAAAAGAGATGCCAGGGAAGACGGAACATATTTTAGTCCAGCATTTTGAAGGCAGAAGCATAACATGGAACTAAGAAGCCCAAGATATAGAAGGGAAATGACAACATTTCTGTTTGCAAAAAGATTCAGATCAAGGGAACCGTCAGCAAAAGGAGCAAACACCATGCCTAAAGTTCCGGCTGTAAAAAACTGGAAAACCGTAAGAAGAATTACATCCTCGTCTTTCACAAAAAATGCACCGCCAATGATGTGGACCGCATAGAAAAATCCGCATATCAAAGTAAGGACATCACCCTTGTTCATTACATACCATTTTCCCGTTTCACCGTTTAGGGCAAGCAAAGCAATTCCTGCAACAGAAAGAAAAGCCGCAAGCCACACAAACCACTGTGGTCTCTTCTTAAAAACGGGCCATCCTAAAAGCGGCACGAGAATTACATATATGGTAGTCAAAAATGCATTTTTTCCGGCTGTGGTAAAATTGCATCCCATGGTCTGAGTTTCGTATGCAGAAAAAAGGAAAAGTCCTAGAAGACAACCATGTAAAAATATTTTTTTTGTAAGACGCTTAAAACGTTTGATAAAAATCAATGACAGACAAAGTGAAGCAATACAAAACCTGATTCCCACCATCCATGTTGGACCGATGTAGTTAAGGCTGTCCTTTACGATTACAAAGGCAAAACCCCAGATGGCGGCAGTCAAAATCAAACCTGCACTGAAAATGTATTTTAAGTTCAAATTGTTGTTCATGGACATAGAATAATGAACATTGAATAGAAAGACAATTGCAGGAGATTGTTTTTTTTTTAGCAAGCAAAAGCTCTGACCACATTGCCTTTTGTTTCTATTCCTTCTCTTTCATGAACTTGAGAATAAAAAGGAACACAATCAAAACTACAGGAAAGATTCCTCCAAAGAAAAGCCCATACTGAAGATTGTCCCCAGCTTTTTGGGCAATCATTCCGAGGGGAATCTGGTAATCCTTATGAAGTTTCAAAAAGATCAAAGGAGCAAAGTTTGCCGCAATTGCCTGAGTGATGAAGCCCAAATAACAGGACCGTAAAGTTTTCTTGTAATTTGGTTTAGCTGCAGTATCCATAAAATATATACTAAATATTTCAGTTACAGTTACCCCAAAACATTTGCTTTTGCATTATATCGTGAAATACTTAAAGCATTTCGCGGGTATGCTATGCAAAAACAGGGCTTCTATGCCATTCAAAAACTCATGGACATCTCAAACACAGTCCTGTCGCTTTCCCTTATCCTTACAAATATTTTTCCGTCTTTTTCTGTTTTATATATTTTTAGTTTCTGGAATTCCTTACATTCCCCCATGTAATGAACTTCCATTTCTTTTATTTCATGAGACTTGATAAAATCTGCATCCAGAACTCCAACCCCCATTTTAACATATTCAATATTATTCAGATGATTAGACATATCCATTAACTGGCATCGAACCTGCTGCGAATATACATAATCTTCATCTGTTGTTTCAAAATCAAACTTATTGAATCTATTTTCAAAAACAGAAGCAGGAAAATTTTCCCTTGGGAAATCTGTGTCTGTAATTTTTTTTGGGCGATGACTGATTAAATCAAGGCAGCAGCACTCAGTATTGGCCGTCAAGAGAATTTTACCATTCCTATCCTTAAACACTGAATTTACTTCTGTACGGAAAACCGCATTGTTTACAGGAAATGTTTCTGCAAGAAAAATTTCTTCCCAATCCGGTCTTCTTTCAAAATGAACCATAGTTTTTGTAAAAACCCAGAATGCATTATATTCTTTGTTAAATCTGTAATTGTCAGCTCCCATGGCTCCAAAACATTCCGTAAGGTTATCCTGAATCATTCCTGCGGCATGTGATATTCCAAGCTTAGCCGTACAATCCATAAAAGATGCCGAAACTTTCCTTTTTTGTGAATAAATAATTGAATTTTCTGTTTCCGCCATTTAATTTTACCTTTCTTTACAAAATTTTTTTTTTAACAACTGTTATTTACCCAACTGCCGGAATTTATAAATAACCACAAAGAAAATATAAAGTACTAATGCAATTGCTCCCCTCACATTAAAACCCCATTCTCAAAAATCTTACATTCCGTTACAGGATTTCGTTCCGCATTCAAAACAATCTCCCCAATTTTTTCAGCATGAATTTCTCCGCTGATTGGATTTTTTACACTGTCTATTTTGCCATTAATTTCTGCATACACTGTAGTATTTTCAAAAGCAAGGTCGCAGCCTTCAAAAGTGCAGTTTTCAAGCCGAAGATTTTTGCAGTAACAGAAAGGTTGTGTACCAATAATCTTACAATTTACAAAGGTAAGGTTTTCTGAATACCAGGCAAGATATTCTCCCTTAATTACGCTGTTACGGATTACAAAATTTTTCGAATGCCAGAAGGCATCTTTCGTATCAAAACTGCAATTATTCAATTCAAAATCCGAACAGTATTGAAAAGAATATTTTCCCTTCATTTTAAGATTGTTTATTTTCCCGTTTGTAACTTCAAAAAACGGATATTCACTACCGAGAATTTCACAATCTTCAATATTAATTCCTTGCACCTTCCATATAAATTCAGGAGAATTTGCAACAACATTTTTTAGAGAAACATTTTCACATTCCCTAAGAGCCTTAATTCCCATCATTTTGCAATCTGTGATTTCAATGTTTTTGTCGTACCAAAGAGCAGCTCGACAGTTTTCTGTCATTTCACAGCTGCGTAATTTTCCGTCAGTTACATGCCACAGAGGATAACGCAAATCCATAAAACAGTTTTCCACATTTATGCGTTGAGTTTCCTTTAAAAAAGATTCTCCGTCGGCAGGGCCTGTAAAACGGCAGTTTTTTATTTCTGCATCGTGAATGCCATAAAGGGCGCGCTCTTCATCGTAAGTTCGATTTTCATAAAGCATTTTTTTTACTCCATCGGAATTTAAAAAAATCATCATGCTGGATTTATTTCAGCGTCTGCGACATTTACTACAGACAGTCTTTGGAACAAGTTCCGGATGATACATATTATCAAATATTTTTCTATCTTGAAATTGTTACAGGCTTGTTTTCCAACAATTCCAAAACTTTGGTGCTGTTAAATATAGTTTCTTTAAATATACACTGTAATTTTCTCGTAAAATGCAGAACAGAACTATGAATTTCATTTGCATATCTAAAAAGCCTTATATTCATTAATGAATTTGCCGCAACT
This sequence comes from Treponema sp., assembly GCA_018385395.1. GTDB lineage: Bacteria > Spirochaetota > Spirochaetia > Treponematales > Treponemataceae > Treponema_D. The sequence continues at coordinate 3,267 of JAHBAD010000098.1, read as the reverse complement.
GAAAGTTTTCTGCATTAATGTCTTGTTTATTCATATTCATACAGCAGGTCTGTCCCCCTTGTTCATTTCTCCACGGCAAATACAAATCCATTGTCAAAAAGTTCTCCGTCTTTCCAGTTCAAAGAAAGAAGAATTTCAGAGTCGGAAATGCAACCAAGCTTAAATTTTTTTTTGCTGCAGTTTACATATACATGAATTTTTTTACCGTCAGAAGTTTTTACAAAATGAAGCAGACGATCGGATTCTTTTTCCCTGATGAACTCAACCCTGCTGCTTCTTAAAGCCGGATGATTTTTTCTAAGTGAAATGAGTTTCTTTGTAAAATCAATTCTATCGTCAAAAACACCTTCTTCAATTTCCTTCCATGGCATGCACCTTCTGTTGTCAGGATCATGTCCACCTTCAAGAAGAATTTCAGTTCCATAATAGATGCAGACAGAACCTGGCATGGCAAAAAGAATTGCAAGGGCACACAAAGCTTTGTCCGTGCTTTTCAAACGGTTTGTAATTCTTATGGTATCATGGCTGTCCATCTGGTTCAGAAGAACTTCATTGGTCTGAGTGTAATACATGGAAAGGCAGCGGTTGAGGTTATGTTCCAGATCAAGGGCCGTTGTTTCTTCATACCCAAGGAAAGTTGAAATTGCCTTCTGAATAGGATAATTCATTACGGCATCGAATTCCTTTTCCCTGAGCCAGGGAATTGAATTGTGCCAGATTTCTCCAACAATATAAAAATCACTCTTTAATTTTTTTGTTTCAATGTAAAGGCGTTTCCAGAATTCGTGGGATGGCTCATTGGCAACATCAAGTCGAATACCGTCCACATCAAATTCTTCAATCCATTTTTTACAGACATTGATGAAGTAATCCTGAACTTCCGGATTATTGGTATTAAGTTTCGGCATATTGTCCACAAAGGCAAAGGAATAGAATTTACCCTTGCTTGCATTTGGCTCCCCTTCCCTGATGTCAAAATCATTTACGAAGAACCAGTTTCTGTATTTTGAATTTTCTTTATTCTTTAGAACATCCTGCCAGGCAAAGAATTCCTTTCCGCAGTGATTGAAAACTCCGTCCACCATGATTCTTATTCCTCGGCTGTGGGCTTCTTTTACAAGACTGGCAAAAGTTTCGTTGGTTCCAAAGTCGCTGTCAATGGTAAGGTAGTCTGCAGTGTCGTATTTGTGCTGGCTTGCAGACTGATTTACAGGCGTTGAATAGATTCCAGTAATGCCAAGGTCCTTTAAATAATCAAGCCTGTCTATTATCCCCTGAAGATTTCCGCCATAGGACTCGTGGTTTGAAACCTGCTGCCCAAGTTTTGACCAGGCCAGAAATTCTTTCTTGTTTTCCGGGTATTGGCCTTTTGAAAATCTGGATGGAAAGATCTGATACCACACGCAGCTTTTTACCCACTCAGGTGGCTGAATAATATCTGCAGGATTCATCCATGGATAAATGAAGAACTCGCTGTACTTTCCGCTGGCTGCATCTTCCACAGAAGAGAAACCTGATTCAGCAAAAACTATTTTTTCGTTTCCGCTGTGGATGACAAAATAGTATCGCAGCCTTTTGAATTTTGGAGCAACAACAATTGACCAGAGGAGATTGGATTCAAGTTCCATGCATTCAGTAATCTCTGAAAGACTTCCGCCCCATACGCCGTGCTCACCCATGACACCACCGTCAAAAGGATCACCCCAGACAAGCTCAACTTTATCAACGTCCTTACCGGTTTTAAGGGAAAGGCGAACTTCATTTTCATTAAGGCAGTAGCAGTAATTGTCAAAAGCCTTGTGGTCAATTGCAGAATAATTCATGTCTTGATTTTAAATAATTGTATGAAGAAATATCAATATGGCGGAATTTGAAAATATAAGAAAAGTATTTAAATCAATGAACAAAAAAAATCTTCAAGAAAACTAAGATGCCATTCTAATTGCGGTATACTGCGGTATCATCCACATAGTAGGATTTACACTGATATGATTCAATAAAATACATATAATATTGACTTTTGTAGTATTTTGTGTTACATCGTGGTTATACAAAATTCATTACAAGGAGAATAATTATGAAGAAATTTGTATTGTCTATGGTTGCTGTTGCCGCTTTAGCTCTTACTGGTTGTACAACATTCAGACCTGTATCTGCAGGTGCTTCTACAATCGGTTCAAAGAAGGGAACTTCTACAGGTACAACAATCCTCGGAATCATCAATTCTGGTGACAACTCTATGCTCGCAGCTGCAAACGCTGGTAACATCACAAAGGTTGCTACAGTTGATGAAAAGATTACAAACTACGCAGGTATTTATGTAATCAAGACAACAATCGTTACAGGCGAATAAGTTAAATCCCCTTAGACGAAAAGGGCTGCCGGGATAAAACGCAGAGTTCCTTGGGTAAAACCACAGGGCTTGAAGTTTATTCTGACAGTCCCTTTTTGTTTAGTTTAAATTAACAAAGGTTATAATTATGTCAAAAAAAGACCATACAAGCATCATTTCATTTCTTGCTATATCAATATTATTTTGCATGGTTTCTGCAGGATGCAGTAAGTTTTCCCCAGAGATTATTTTTGGACAATGGTATGGAGAATGTCAGTTCAAAAGCGATGTAAACTTTTCCGGAAAAAAACCGGAAGATCCAGAAGCTTCTCTCTTCTATAAACAGGAAGTTACATACATCTTCAACAAAGAAGGTATTTTTTACAAGGACATTACACAGAAATTTGTAAAGACAGTTGCCCTTGATGAAAATGCAATAATTCCGTCTGATGAACAGTTGAATCTAATGCTGAATAAAAAAATCACTGTCAGCGGAACTTATACAATCACAAAGGATAAGATTACTTTCATAAATAAAACCGTCAAGACAGAAGATGGCAACAACATTTCCTTTGAGGAATACCGTTACACAAACCCTACTGCCGGCGAAGAAACTGTAACTGAAAATTATACATTTGTTGAAAACACTCTTAATCTGAGTGAGATTAATTTCAATAAGAAAATGTAATTCATTTTTGTATCGAACAGAACACGACTATTTTTTTAACATCTGCACTATATTCCTAGTCAGATGCTGAAACTCACACCAACACACTAAAAATAGAAATCTAACTTCATTTCTAACTATTCAGCACCTAAAATCCCAGGCATAAAGCAGGGGTTCCAGCAAAGGCAAGTTTTACAGCTTCAAAGGCGTTTACTCCATGTTTTCTTGCTGAGTCCATATAAGAACGGATTTTAAGATACCAGCGTGC
>JAHBAD010000097.1 GCA_018385395.1 Treponema sp. | reverse complement strand
TGTATAATATTATGTCAATAAATTTTAGAAAAAATTGATTTTTATGCCTATATCTTTGATATTTCTCCTGATTGTTGTATTCTATTTTCCATGACTCTTTTTACTGTAAACAATTTACGCAAAATCGGACGCGAACAGGACCTGTTCAGCGGTGTTACTTTCGGTCTCCAGGAAGGTGAAAAAGCAGCTTTAATCGGGCGAAACGGAAGTGGAAAATCAACTTTACTGAATACAATTGCGGGAGTTTTGCAGCCTGATGACGGTTCTGTAGTTTTCAACCGTGAATGCGGCGTTTCTTTTTTACCGCAGAATCCTGTTTACGAAAAAACTGATACAATCCGGGACCACATTTTTAAAAGCAAAAGTGAAAAGCTTAAGATTATCCGTGAATATGAACAGGTTTGCGAAGAAATGGCAGCCCGCCCGAGTCTTGCAAAACGTTATGAAGAGCTGAATAAACTGATGGAAGATAAGAATCTGTGGAATTATGAATCTCAGATTTCTTCTATTCTTTCAAAGCTTGGAATTCATGACCTTGACCGGAAAATGGGTGAGCTTTCAGGCGGCATGATAAAGAAGGTTTCACTGGCCCAGGTTCTTGTTGAAGACTCAAAGCTTCTGCTTCTGGACGAACCTACAAACCATCTGGATATTACTACAATTACCTGGCTTCAGAAATATCTGCATGACACAGAAAAATCTGTTCTTATGGTTACCCATGACCGTTACTTCCTTGATGCGGTCTGCAATAATATTTATGAACTGGCACGCCGGAAACTGACACTCTACCACGGAAATTATTCTGAGTACCTTGAGAAAAAAGAAATGGAAGCTGAAATTGAAGCAAATACAGAACGCCGCATTGAAAGTGTTCTTCGCTTCGAACGGGAATGGCTTCTCCGCGGCCCGTGTGCCCGCGGAACAAAAATCAAGGCCCGTATTCAGCGCGACGAACAGCTTATCAACCGCGAAAAATTCCAGGCAGATAAAGGTTTTACTTTTGAAGTAAAGGGACGCCGTCTTGGCGGAAAGGTTCTGGAGCTTCATGGCATAAGTAAATCATTTGAAAAAGGTTTTTCAGATCCTGACGGGAAACGGGAAGCTGTTCTTAAAGACTTTTCTTATGTTTTTACAAAAGGACAGAAAATTGGAATCTTTGGTGACAACGGAAGCGGAAAATCCACTCTGCTGAATATTATCACCGGAAACCTTGAACCTGACAGCGGAACAGTTACTGTTGGTGAAAATACCTTTTTTGGTTATTACAATCAGAATCCTGTTTTCCCAGATACAAACATGACAGTCCTTGAATATGTTAAGGAAGTTGCACAGGCTGTTGAGCTTAAAGACGGTACTGTTGTGCGTCCTGAAAAATTTCTTGAAGAGTTCGGATTCGAAGGTCGCGTGCAGTATTGTGCAGTTTCAACTTTAAGCGGCGGGGAACGAAAACGTCTTTTCCTTGTGCGCCTTCTTTTAACAAATCCCAACTTCCTTATTCTGGACGAACCGACAAACGATTTTGATATTTTTACAATGAATATCCTTGAACAGTTTCTTATGCAGTATCAGGGCTGTCTTCTGATTGTAAGCCATGACCGTTACTTTATGGATAAGGTTGCAGACACCCTTTTCATTCTTGAAGATGACGGAAGTGTCAGCGGCTTTGTAGGAAAGTGTTCTGAATACGTTGAATACCGTGAAAATGTACAATTGACAATGGAAAATGGACAATTGGGAACAGGGAAAGGAAAAAATTCTGGCACAGAAGAAAAAAAATCCGAAGAGGAAAGTAATCCGGAACCTGTTAAGAAAAAACTTTCCTATAAAGAACAGAAAGAGTTTGAGTCACTGGATGCCGAGATTCCAACACTTGAAAGCCGTAAGAGCGAACTTGAAAATGTAATGGGAAGCGGTACAGTCAGTGGAGATGAAATCGTAAAGGCAACAGCCGAATATAATGCCCTTTGTTCAGAACTGGATGAAAAATACCAACGCTGGACAGAGCTTGCAGAACGCATGTAAAAGAAGGTCTATATGAACAAAATAAAAATCAGACCGGCAAAAATTGAAGACGCAGAAAGACTTCTCGAAATCTATTCTTATTATATAAAAGAAACTGCAGTAACCTACGAATGGGATGTTCTAACGGTGAAAGCTTTTGCTGATCGTATCAGAAATATTTCTTCGAAGTTTCCATACCTTGTTTGTGAAGATGAAAACGGAAAGATTCAGGGATATGTTTACGCAAGTTCTTTTAGCGAAAGAAAAGCCTATGACTGGACTGTTGAAACTTCAATTTATCTTGATAAAGATGCGAGACGCATGGGGGCGGGTTCTGCATTGTATGAAGCTCTTGAAACAGAACTTAAGAAAATGGGCATTGTAAACCTGATTGCAAAAATTGCCTGGTGTGAAAAAGAAGATGAATATCTGACACATGACAGTGTTCTTTTTCATGCAAAAGCTGGTTATGAATATTCAGGAACACTTAAAAGTGTCGGAAAAAAGTTTGGCCGCTGGTATGACATTGTAATGATGACAAAAAGAATTGCTCCTTTAGATTAAGGAAAATGATTTAATCTGTAATTTTTGAAATCCGTTGTATAATAAAGTAAGGAAATTATTATGCGGACTTTACTTGAAATGGATAAAATCTTAGAAATATTATATTCACATCAGGATGTAAAATACGGAGACTTTATTGCAAAACTGGTTCCGACTTTGCCAAGAGAAAAATTTATAGGGATTCGTTCGCCACAATTCAAAAAGATTGTAAAAGAACTTGAAGCAGTGTCTGAAAGAGAAATCTCAGAATTTCTTGAAAACCTTCCTCATAAGTTCCACGAAGAAAATATTTTGCAGGTAACGCTTATAAACCGGGAAAAAGATTTTGAAAAATGTGTTGCAATGCTTGAAGCTTTTTTGCCTTATGTTGACAACTGGGCAGTAAGTGATGGTCTTGGTGGAAAGGCTTTTGAAAAAAATCATGAAAAACTTCTACCATATATCAAAAAATGGATTTCAGATGATAAGCCTTATACAAAACGTGTTGCCATGCTTTTTTTGAAAAAGTATTTTCTTGATGAAGATTATAAGCCGGAGTACCTTGAAGAAGCGGCAAAGATTCGAAGCGATGAATATTACGTAAACATGATGACTACATGGCTTTTTGCAGATGCTCTTGTTAAGCAGTGGGATTCTGCAGTTGTATTTCTTCAGGAAAAACGTCTTGATAACTGGACTCATAACAAAACTATCCAGAAGGCACGTGAAAGTTTCCGAATAACAGAGAAACAGAAAGAATATCTTAAAGGACTGAAGGTATAAAAAATTTTTTTATTTCTTTTTAAATTAATACTTTATTGAAATACCTCTCACCTTATGTAATGCTAACTTTATAATGAATATTTAAATGAAGTGGGGGCAACTGTTTATGAAAATCAGCAATGTTGAGTTTTTATTGAAAGACGGCCGCAGGGCGGTTTTAAGAAATGCCGTAGAAAGCGACGCCCAGGGACTCTACGATTACCTTGTAAAATCTGCCGGGGAGACTCATTTTATTTTGCGGGAACCTGAAGACTGTTGGGCATATTCTGTTGAAGGTGAAAAAGAACTCATTAAGAAGTTTGCAGAAAACCCTTATCAGATGATTCTGGTGTGCGAAGTGGACGGCGTGATTGCCGGGAACTGTGAAATTTCTTTTAACGGAAAAAGCAAACTCCGGCACAGGGCTTCTCTGGCAATTGCGCTTCTGAAAGACTACTGGGGTCAGGGGATTGGAAGCTGCATGTTCGAGGCAATGATAAAAACTGCAGAAGACTTTGGCGGCGTTACACGGCTTTTCCTTGAAGTGGTCGAAGGAAACGAACGGGCTCTTGCTTTGTACAAAAAGTTCGGCTTTGAAATTGTAAGTCATCTTCCGGACGGACTCAGGCTGAAAGACGGAACTTATCTTTCAGAATACAGAATGATGAAAAAACTTGGGGAATAAAATTGATTCTCCACACAGGTAAGAGAACTGATATTCTGGCATTTTGGGAAATGATATCGCCGCTTACTACACCTGTGCTCATTTTTACAGATAACCGGTATTAGGATTTTGCAATTACTGACAAAGCTTCAGGTGGATTTTACGGCTGTAGGGGAATGACAGTGGATATGAACACTAATATGGGAGAACTGGATATTGGGTTGGGCCTTCTTACTGGAACCGCGGTATTGCAACTGAAGCTGCCTGTGCTATGATTGAATAAGGTAGGGGCGTAAAATCCATGTTTGGAAAATTGACCGTTTTGAAGATGTTGTAATTTATAGAATTGTAAATTCATGGGAATAAAAATAGGAGATTGAAAAATGACATATTGTGGAATTGATTGTTGTAAAGATTGTACCCGGCTTTTTGAATGTGGTGGCTTTGAAAAATGTAAGGGACATCTCTTATAAGCGCAGATAAAATACTGTTTGTCAGATGGAGAAAAAAATGAAAGCTATTATTACAGACCTGGATAGAACTTTGCTTATGACTGATAAATCTGTTTCGGAGAAAACAATTTCAGTACTGAATGAGGCACGAGAAAAAGGAATTAAGGTGATGTTTGCAACAGCAAGACCCAGGCGTGCAATCACTCATTATGAAGAACTTTTACACCCGGATGCTGTAACTACATTGAATGGTGCCCGTACTTTTATAAATGATTCTTTCATCGATTACAGCATACCTTATGATTCAGTTCGAAAAATGCTTTCCAGTTTTTTGCAGATTCCAGGCTGCGTAATTTCAATGGAAACTTCAAAAGGAATTTATGCAAACGTTGATATTCCTGAATGGGCTCCGGTTGTAACTGACTGTTTCCCGGAAATTCCTGATGGCTGCGGTTCTGTTTTTAAAATTCTTGTAAGCAATGAAAATATCAATCTTAATGAATATATAAACTCCATTATTACAGATGATTCTTATTTTACAGTTGCCGTAGGAACTCTATTTCAAATCATGAGCAGAACTGCCACAAAACTGAATGGTGTTAAGGCTATGCTTGAAGTTTTTGGAATTGACTCCGAAGATGTCGTATATTTTGGTGACGACAACGATGATATCGAACCTTTGAAATGGTGCGGAAAAGGTGTTGCTGTTAAAAATGCAATTCCTGAAGCAGCTTCGGCAGCTGATGAAATAACGGTTTCAAATGATGAAGACGGTGTTGCTTTATGGATTGAAAAGAAAATGAAAAAAAAGGACTGGACAAAAGACATTCCGGAAGGCTCTTTTATTTCAAAAGCCACAACTTACAAGGTTGGAGAATACTTTCATCTTTTTAAAAAGGATGCAGCCTGTGGGATGAATTATTATTTTTTTGATCCGACTGAAAATGGATTTGAAAAAGGGAAATCTTATCCTGTATTAATCTTTCTTCACGGCTACACAAACGCATTGGAAGGCGATGTCTGCATCAATTATGCCGGTGCGGAGTTCTTTGCCACTGAAAAATATCAGAAGGCTTTAGGCGGGGCTTATATTCTTGTTCCCCTTGCCAACGAAAAGCGAAATGCTGACGGAGAAGTTGTAGATTCCTGGAGCGAAGATTATCAGATTCCTCTTTACAATTTGATTTGTGATTTTATAAAGATTCACGCTGATGCAAAGGGTGGTGTAAGTAAAAAACTTCTCTGGGGAAATTCTGCCGGAGCTTACATGACTTTTTGCATGGCCGAAAAATATCCTGATTTTTTTAATGCACTTATTCCAGTGGGCTCTGATGATATTCCTTCTGATTCTGTAATCGATAAGTGGGATGAAAACAATGTCCACCTGTTTTTTGCAATGGGGAAGCGGGATGAGTTTAATGATTATGAAGGTACTGTTGTTCCTCGTATTCCTCGTCTTGAAAAAATGAAAGACTGTTTTATTTTTACACCTGACTGGGTTTACAACGGCGACAAAGGAATTTCTTCAATCAATTTTGGAACAGAAATGGGGCAGCATTGTCTTGTAAATCCAATGCACTGTAACTTAATGTTTGATGACGGAACATGTATGGATAATCGGCTTCCCCGAGGCCTTACCGATTGGATTAACTATGCTTTAAAAGATCATCCTTATATTGAAAAAACTCCTGTTCTGGAAACTGAACGCCTTATTTTGCGTCCAATAAAATTTACAGACCTTGAAGCAATTTATAAATGGACAGGGGACGAAAAAACTTCAAAGTATATGCTTTATTCAAGATATAACAGTACTGCTGACGGCGTAGACTGGGTAAACTCTTTATATACAAATGCTGATGATTTGGATTACGGCTTTGTCTGGAAAGAAACAGGTGAATTAATTGGAAGCGGAGGAATCTATCATTCTCATCATCCGGAAACTGAAGCCTGGAGCATTGGTTATAACATTCGCAGTGATATGTGGGGAAAAGGAATTACTACCGAAGCCATGAAAAAAATTATTGAATATGCCCGCAGCACAACGAGAAATATAAAAGAAATTGCCGGAACCTTTGCTGTAGACAATATTGGAAGCCGCAGAGTTATGGAAAAGCTTGGCATGACTTTCCTTGAAGAAACTGAATACACAAAGTTCGACGGCTCTGCAACTTTTAAAGCCCAGACTTTTCACAGGAGATTTGAATGATTATCGAAATCAGAAAAGAAACAGAAAAAGATTATTTTGAAACTGAAAAAATGGTGAGGGAATCTTTCTGGAATAAATATCAGCCGGGATGTAACGAACATTACATGGTTCATGTTATGCGCAAAAATAAAGCCTGGCTTCCGGAACTTAGCCGTATTGCAGTTGTTGACGGTGAAATTGCCGGTGTAATCATGTACTTTGAATCAAAAATAAAAAAGGCTGACGGCAGCGAAGTAAAAGTTGCAAGTTTTGGGCCTCTTTGTGTAACACGCAAATACCGCACAATGGGAATTGGGAAAAAGCTCATGGCAGAAACTCTTCCTCTTGCAAAGGCGGCCGGGTACCCTGGTGTTCTGATAATCGGGGAACCTGATTATTACCCTAAGGCAGGTTTTATCCGCTGTAAAGATCGTGAAATTACTGATGCAGAAGGAAACGCCTGGGATCCATACATGGTGTATGAGTTTGAAAAAGACGGCATGCAGATTCCGGGTGTTATGGAAGAGCCTTATGATATTACGGACGGCATTCCGCAAGTTCCCCCGGAAGATTATGAAAGTCAGTTTGAAGTGTGGAATAGAGCAAGCCTTCCTTGCCAATTTATGTATCCAAATCCTTGTGATGAAAACAACGGCTATCACTTAAAACGTGAAGAAGAAAATCCAGCCGGGTTTGATACACTTTTTGCAAAGCTGGAAAATGGCGTGAAAGGGGAAGAAATCCGAAAATGTCGTACAAATCATGAGTTCATTATTGAAAACGGAAACCGCCATATTGGAATGTGTGTTATTTCTACAGAAAGTGAAAAGCCTGAAGTAATACATATCTGGCTTGAAGAAGAATTCCGCGGTAAAGGAATTGAAGAGAATATTAAGGAGACTCTGGCTAAGCAAAACTAAAGTGCAATGGGAAAAGATGCAGATTCGTATTTTAGAAAACCGCAGCCGCAGATGACAGCTCCGTGAATTCTTGAAAAATCTACTTTGGAAGTGTGCTTTTAGATAAATTGATTTTGAGTTAGAATTGATAGAGAAAATGACCGCCAAAATCCGTAAACATATAATTTTCTCAGGCCGCGTTCAGGGCGTTGGTTTCAGATGGCACTCTAAAAGTTTTGCAAACTCTGTAGGGCTTACAGGCTGGGTTCAGAACCTGGAAGACGGAACTGTAGAAATGGAAGTGCAGGGAACTGAAGAAAAAATCGACAGGCTTATTGAATATCTGGAAAGCCGGAATTATGTGATGATCGAAAGAATGGACTCCAGGACTATCCTTCTTGAATCAAGCGAATGGGAATTCCACGAAAGGGGATGGTAAATAATACGATTAAACCATTGCTTTATTGTTATATTGTAATTTTCTGTTAGGATTGACATCATTAAACAAGAAGTGGATGATAGTCGCGAAGAAATTGAACGACCAGATTCCAGTTGGAGAATAATCTTATGACAGAGCTCGAACTTAAAATCTACAAAATTGTGGCCGGAATTCCTAAAGGCCATGTAATGACTTACGGACAGGTGGCAGAAGCGGCCGGGAACAAAAATTTTGCCCGCGTGGTAGGAAATACTATGCATAAAAATCCGGTGCCTTTTGTGGAGCTTGCCAGGGAGTGTGGTTACACCGGAGATTTTGAAATTGATTTTGAAATGGAGAAAAAGTTTCGTGAAATGGGCATTGGCCGGGTTCCCTGCCACAGAGTTGTAAACTCCAGCGGCAGTATGGGAAAAAACTTTGGACTTGGCGGCCCGGAAGTTCAGAAAAAAATGCTTCAGGCGGAAGGGGTGGCTAAGTCACTGGGCAAGGGATTGGAGCAGTGAGCGAAGCGAAAACAAAAGAAGCAGACCGGAACGGACTGCTTCTTTTGTTCGGAGGCGAAAGCCGGAGCTGCGGAAAGCCCGGTTTTTGCCTGCCGGAGGCGGGCAAAAATGACCCCAAAAAAAATATATCTTTGCGTAAGGAAAAAGTACTTTAGACAAAAGATTTTTAGTCCAGTTTCATAATCATTTCAAGAACCCGTTTTACCGATGTTTTTACATCTGCTTCAGAAAGGCGTCCGTCTTCCATGGCTTCAAGAAGTTCTTCCGGGAAACCTGCAGCCATTTTTACATCGTTACCTGCCTGAACTTCCCGCCAGTGTTCGCCCCGTGTCCACCAGTCAGTGCAGACAATACCTTTGTAGCCCCATTCGCCGCGGAGGATATCTGTAAGGAGTTCGCGGCATTCAGAGGTGTGCCAGCCGTTTACGATATTGTAAGCACTCATGATTATCCAAGGATCTGCTTCCTTTACACACTGTTCAAATGCGCGGAGGTAGATTTCGCGGGCTGCACGTTCGCTTACAATTGAGTCGCTGTTCTTGCGGTTTGTTTCCTTATTGTTGAAAGCAAAGTGTTTTGGAGTTGCAGCAATTCCCTGCGACTGAACGCCTTTTACAACTGCCGCAGCCATTGAACCTGTTACGAAAGGATCTTCTGAGTAATATTCAAAGTTTCTTCCGCAGAGAGGACTTCTGTGAATGTTCATTCCAGGAGCAAGCCAGATTCCAACGTTGTTTTCTTTAACTTCTTTTGCAACCGATTCACCGTAAGTGCGGGCAAAATCCAAGTTCCATGTAGAAGCGATTGTTGTGGCGCATGGCCAGGCTGTTGTGTAAACTCCGCATTCAGGAGCAATACGCATACCGGCAGGTCCGTCGGCTGTCATAATGTTTGGTACCTGGAATTTCGGATTGTTTCCCATGCCGTAAGTGTTGCCGACACCAGTTGAAGGCTGAGCTCCAAGAATACATGCCCAGTCTTCTTTTGAAAGAGCGTTTACAAAATCATCGATTGTGATTTTTCCGTTTACCACATCCATTAAAGTTGGGCGAGGGCACTTCCAGTTGTCAAAAATATATGCCCGTGGTTCGTAGCGAACCTGTGGGGTAAGTCCTTCAAGTTTGTCCAGAGTCTTGAAGATTTCCGGACGTGGAAGAGGATCGTATTCTGAAGTTTCAAGAGTTTTGAAAGTTCCGTCGGAAAGCATGCGGCGGCTAAGTTTTCTTGGAGTAAGCTTCTGAGAAAGCTGTTCGACAATTTTGTCTTCACAAAGAACAAGTGATTTTGCGGCAGTCAGGTTTACAGAAGAATTTCCGAAGAAGATTTTGTATTCGCCTTTTTCCATTACCCATGCCGATTTTGTTACGGCGCCTTCGTCATCGTAGCTTGCCATGCGTCCTGCATCAAATGCCAGTTCAAGTACACATGATTCATTTGGAGCAAGGAGTGGAGTCTTTTTGAAAGCGGCAAGTTCAACGGCAGCTTTTTCAAGTTTGCTTTTTGGAGCCGAATAGTAAACCTGTACGATTTCTTTACCCGCGTAGTTTCCTGTATTTGTTACACGGACTGTAATGCGGATTTTGTCTTCTGTAACATCTTCGTTAAGGCTTTCGATTTTGAAAGTTGTGTAACTTAAACCGAATCCGAAAGGATAATTTACACGGTCCATTTTTCCCGGCACTGTGTTGAAGTACCGGTAACCTACAAAAATATCTTCTACATATTCAACGCGGTCATTGTAGTCGTGGAATGTATCTGTAGAAGGGTAGTCTGCAAGATCTTTTGCGAATGTGTCTGTAAGCTTTCCGCTTGGGCTTTCAGTTCCGCAGAAAATGTCGGCAGCGGCGCAGGCACCTTCAAGACCGCCTTGCCCGATGTAGAGAACGCTTTCAATCTGTGAATCATCTTTGAACCAGCAGGTATCTACAATGCCGCCAACGTTCAGAAGAACGATGATGTGTTTGAAGTATTTTTTTGCAGAAGCAACCATAGCGGCTTCTTCGTTTGAAAGATAGAAATCACCTTTCTGGAAAACTGCTTCACCGGCTTCGCCAAGTGTTGCTTCACTTTCCCAAGGATTCTTTTCCATTGGTTCTGTGTGGATTTCTTTTCCTAAATCGCAGAAACGGTCCCAGCCTTCGCCAGAGAAACGACATATTGTTACAACAGCTGTATCTGTGAAGTCGCTTGCGGCTCTAAGCTGTGCATCAGAAAGTGCAATTTCGCGGGTCATTCCAGGAGCGTTTCCGGCTTTGTGCTGTTTTGAAACTTCTTCTGCATAGAAATCGTGGAGACCTTTATAAAGCTGGATTTCTCCGGCAGCGGCTTTTTCGGAGAAAGCTTCGTAAAGAGTGCGGACATATTTTGTGTAAACGTCCCCTGAACCGCCGCCTCCCTTGATGTATTCTTCTGAAGCTTTTCCAAGAAGGACAATCTTGTTGTTTGCAGATTTCTTGTTTAACGGAAGGATTTTTGAATCATTCTTAAGAAGAATGATTCCTTCTCGTGCGATTTTTCTTGAAAGTTCAATGTGTGGCTTTGAACATGAGATTCTTGTGCCGTCTTCTCCAAGAGGAAGACAAGGCTGAAATTTGTGGCGGAACCATTTTTGTGACATATAATATTCCTTTATCTAGGGTATTTTCCGTAATTATAAATGGATTTTAAGTAAAAACAACCAATATTTTTCGGGAAATTATAAGAAAAAACGAAAATTTCACACCTAAAAAGGTATTATTTGTTTCCTTGAAAGAATAAGGATCATGCAATATTATTGAATAAAAGGAAGTCTTATGTGGTTATTGTTTGCAGTTTTATCGGCAGTGTTTGCTGCTCTTACATCTATTCTCTCAAAAATTGGAATTGACGGTGTAAACTCCAATCTTGCAACGGCAATCAGAACTGTTGTAGTTGTAGGTATGGCCTGGCTTATGGTTTTTGTGACTCATGCACAGAGCGGCCTTTCAGATATTTCAAAACGCAGCTGGATTTTTCTGATTCTTTCAGGGCTTGCAACAGGATTCAGCTGGCTCTGCTATTACAAAGCCCTTCAGCTTGGAGATGCAAGCAAAGTAGTACCGGTTGATAAAATGAGTGTGGTTCTTACTTTGATTCTTGCATTTGTTTTCCTTCATGAACAGTTTACCTGGAAGAGTATAGTGGGCTGTGTTTTGATTTCGGCCGGGACTCTTTTTATGGTTCTTTAATCTCGGAAAAAGTTTGTCCATACCCGGTCTTTCGGCATTTGTGAAAGATCGTATTTTTTCCAGTACTGGCTTGAAACAACCGGCATTCCGCAGTTTGTAAAGAATTTGTTCAGAACGTCAAAGCTTGAAGTGGCACCGCTAGGGCGGGCACAAACGAAGGCAGCGCTGTTATGGCGTGATTAAGGAATATAAAATGATTCAGGATATCTTTCCATATAAATTGAACAATCAGTTCGTGCAGAATGTTCTGCCTTCTGAAAATGATAAAGTCATGATTTTTGATCAGGGAAAAGTGATGGTACACCTTGAAGCAAAAAGTGTAACTTTTCCAACTGTAAAGAACGCCTCTGATTCTGGAATCGCTTCAGACAGGCTGATTTATCTTTTTTCTATAAGCTTAGAAGAAGGAAATAAAGAATCCTATTTCCTCTACCAGAAAACAGACGTTCAGATTTCGGGCTTTGACTTTACAGACCTGCGTCCGATCCGCGATACAGAAATAGATTTTATGTACAAAGTCATGGCAATGATGACAGCAAAACATCTTTTTGACTGGTACCGTGATACAAAGTTCTGCGGCCGCTGCGGATGTAAAACCGTTCATTCAAAAACTGAACGAGCCATGGTCTGTTCTGACGAAAACTGCGGCTACACAATGTACCCTAGAATCATGCCTGCTGTAATTGTTGGCGTAATAAACGGGGACCAGATTCTCCTTACAAAATACCGTAAAGGATATGCAAATAATGCTCTTATTGCAGGCTTTACGGAAATAGGTGAAACTCTGGAAGAAACTGTTGCCCGCGAAGTTATGGAAGAAACAGGGCTGAAAGTAAAAAATATCCGCTACTATAAATCACAGCCATGGGGACTTGCCAACGATATTCTTACAGGCTTTTACTGCGACGTAGACGGCGACACAAAAATCCGCATGGATAAAAATGAACTTAAAGAGGCGGCTTTTGTAAAGCGGGAAGACATTATTCTTCAGCCAACAAAAGTAAGTCTTACAAATGAAATGATGATGCGCTTTAAAAACGGCGAAGAGTGCTGAAAAAAATGAATGAAAAAAAACTTATTTTCTTTGATATCGACGGAACTCTTTTAACTGAAACAAAGGATCACTCTGTTCCTGAATCTACAACAAGGGCACTGAATCTTCTCCGGAAAAAGGGGCACATATGCATTATAAATACAGGCCGCCCTTATGCCTGTCTGGACACTACAATTAAAAGCATCATTGTGGACGGTTATATCTGCGGCTGCGGCACTTACATCAGAATCGGGGATGAAGTTCTTCTTTCTCATCACATAGAAAAAGATTTATGTTACAGAATCATCCGTGAACTTGAAGCCTGCCATCTTGAATGGAACCTTGAAGGAGAGAATGCACTTTATTATTCCGAAAAGCCGTACAAAACTTTTCTTGGGGCAGAAGCTCTGGATCTGAAATCGAAAATTCCTGGAAATATTCACGCCGCTTCAGAAAAAGATTTTGATAAAATCAGTTTTGACAAATTCATTATGGCCTGTACGCCCGAATCTGATTTTGAGGGGTTCCATAAGGCATTTAAAGATGAACTTACTTTTATAGACAGAAGTGGATTTTTTGAACTGGTTCCCAAAGGTTTTTCAAAGGCAACTGGTATGAAGTTCCTTGAAGAATATCTGAATGTTCCGCACAAAAATACTATTGCCTTTGGTGACAGTTCGAACGATATTCCTATGTTTGAATATGCAGAGACTGCCGTTTTAATGGGCGGCGCAAAACCTGAACTCCAGAAATATGCCACTTTTGTGACAACGAAAATTACAGAAGACGGAATCTATAATGCATGTAAAAAACTTGGTCTTATATAAGGTTTTTTACTAATGACAAAATTCACTTTTTAAAATAATATATCAGTCAACAAATGGGGAGCTGGTGAAAAACCGGCTGAGAGTAGGCTGTCAGCCTTGACCCTTTGAACCTGTCCGGATAATGCCGACGTAGGGAGAAATATATGCAAAAAGATGCCCTTCTTGCAGAAGTGAATTCTGCTCTGGAGGCGGTGCGTAAAAATAATCCGCTTGCACCGTCTATTACAAATACCGTTACAATCAATTTAGTTGCCAACACACAGCTTGCCTGTGGTGGTTCTGCTGCCATGGTTTATCTTGCCGACGAAGGCGAGATGATGGCAAAAATCAGTAAGTCCATGTATATCAACATGGGAACTCAATTTACCTGTTATCCTGAAACTTTGCCTCGTACTGCAAAGGCATGCGCAGAAAACGGAAATGCCTGGGTTCTGGACCCTGTAGGAATCGGGATTGGAGCACAGCGTGAAAATATATTAAAACAGTTTAAAGAATTCAAACCAAAAATCATCCGTGCAAACGCAAGTGAAGTTATAGCCCTTGCTTCTTTATGGAATCTTACAGAGCAGAAAGAAAATTCTGTCCGCGGTGTAGACAGTACTGACGAAGTCCTTTCTGCAAAAGACGCTGCCGTAGCTCTTGCAAAATATACAGGCGGTGCTGTTGCAGTAAGCGGTAAAGCTGACCTTGTTACAGACGGAACCACAAGTGTCCTTTGTCATGGCGGTTCAGCTTTTCTTCCTATGATTACTGGAGCCGGCTGTTCTCTTGGCGGTGTATGTGCCGTTTATGGAAATGTGACAAGTCCATTTATCGCAGCTCTTACAGCTACTCTTCTTTACAACGAAGCTTCGGTAAAAGCTGAAAAGATTTCAAAAGGGCCTGGAACTTTTCAGTCAAATTTTATTGATCAGCTTTACCTTGTTTCTTCTGCAGGAATTAAAGATGCAGAAATCGAAACTCTCAATTAATCAAAAGGAAGAAAATATGAATACATTAATCGCAGTTGCTATTGCTCCTTTTGGAGTTGGAGACGAACTTTCATCTTATGTTGCTGAAGCCTGTAAAGTAATCAAAGAGTCAGGATTAAGATACAAGACCACTTCCATGTTCACCGAAATTGAAGGGGAATGGGATGATGTTATGAAATGCGTTAAAGACGCAACTATGGTTCTTGCAGAAAAAGGAATCCGTACAGAAGTAATTCTTAAAGCAGATATCCGCCCGGGTTATACAAATACAATGGACGGAAAAATTGAAAGACTTAACGAACAGCTGGAAAAATAAAATGAGAAAAGAAGATTTACTGTTATACGCAATTACAGACAGATTCTGGTTGAAGGGGCGTGAACTTTCAGGTGATGTTGAACTTGCCCTGAAAGGTGGCGTTACAATGCTCCAGCTACGCGAAAAAGATCTTGATGAAGAAAGTTTTTATAAAGAAGCTGTGGAAATTAAAGCACTATGCAAGAAATACAATGTTCCGTTTATTATCAATGACAATGTTGAGCTTGCAAAAAAAGTAGATGCTGATGGTGTGCATGTCGGGCAGAGTGATATGGCTGCTCAGGACGTTCGGGCGCTTCTTGGCCCTGACAAGATTCTTGGGGTTTCAACCCAGACTGTTGAAGAAGCTATTCTTGCTGAAAAAATGGGTGCAGATTATCTTGGCGTTGGAGCAGTTTTTCCAACCAGTTCAAAAGATGATGCCTGGGTTCTGACTCATGAACTTTGTAAAGAAATCTGTGGGGCAGTAAAAATTCCTGTTGTAGCTATTGGTGGAATTACCAAAGACAATATCAAAGCTCTTAAAGGTCTTGGTTTTGCCGGAATCAGTCTTATCAGTGCCATTTTTGGTCAGAGGGATATTGAAGGCGCCAGCCGCAATCTGAAAGATCAGGTTATTCAGTATTTATAGGTTTTATATGAAAGCTGTTATTTTTGATGTAGACGGCACAATCCTTGATACAATGCCTTTGTGGGAAACTCTTGCCCAGAAGTATCTGGCCACAAAAGGAATAATTGTTTCAGATGAAATTAACAAGAGAATGCTTTCTTTTACAGTACCTCAGGCCACTCTTTGCATGCGTGAAGAATACGGCCTTGATATGGAAGCTGAAGAAATAGAAAAACAGATTCTGAAACTGACTGAAGATTTTTACATAAAGGAAGCTCCTCTTAAAAACGGAATCCTTTCTTGCATAGAATATCTTTATGAAAAGAATATTCCTATGATTGTAGCTTCAAGCGGAATAAAAGATTTGATCGAAGCCGCTTTTTTACGTCTTGGAATAAGCGGATATTTTGAAAAGATTTTTACAGGCGATAAAAACAGTCCTGAACTTTTTGAAGAATGTCTTTCTTTTCTTGGTGCTAAAGCAGATGAGGTTCTTCTTTTTGAGGATGGAATGCATGCAATCCAGACTGCAAAAAAGATGGGTATTAAAACTGTTCTTGTAAAGGATATTCAGAAAAATTATGAAGAAATTAAAAATCTTTCTGATTACACACTGGAGGATATGAAATGGAAACAGTTCTGACCATTGCCGGAAGTGACTCCATAGGTGGAGCTGGAATTCAGGCTGACATAAAAACTATTACCTGTAACGGCTGTTATGCCATGAGCGCAATTTCTGCCATGACGGCACAGAATACTCTTGGCGTAAAATCTATAATGGAAAGTACTCCGGAATTTCTTGCAGACCAGATTGATGCGGTTTTTACAGACATAGTTCCTGACAGTGTAAAAATCGGAATGACATCAAGTACAGCACTTATAAAAGTGATAGGGGAAAAACTTAAAGAATACAGTGCCAAAAATATTGTGCTGGACCCGGTCATGGTTTCTACAAGCGGAACAAAGCTTATAAGTGAAGAAGCAGTTTTTGCCCTTAAGACAATGCTTTTCCCTCTGGCCACTGTTATCACACCTAATATTCCTGAAGCAGAAGTTATCTGCGGGTTTGAAATAAAAACTAAAGAGGATATGGAAAGAGCGGGGAGATGTATTCAGTCTCAGTACGGTTGCAGTGTTCTTATAAAAGGCGGACACAGCATAAATGATGCAAATGATTTTTTAAGAACTTCAAAAGACGGTGTCTGGTTCAGCGGGAAAAGGATCAGTAATCCAAATACACACGGAACAGGCTGTACACTTTCTTCGGCAATTGCTTCAAATCTTGCAAAAGGAAAGAAACTGGAAGAAGCAGTTCGTCTTTCAAAGGATTATATAAGTTCTTGTCTTGAAGCCATGCTTGATTTAGGCAAAGGTTCTGGTCCTTTAATGCATAATTATAAATTACTGGAGAAATAATATAATGGAAACTTACACAACTCAGATGGATGCTGCAAAACGCGGTATCGTAACAGAACAGATGAAAATTGTTGCTGCCAAAGAAAAAATGACAGTAGAAGAACTTATGCCTCTGGTAGCTTCCGGAAAAGTTGCAATCTGTGCAAACAAGCATCATAAATGTCTGGATCCTGAAGGCGTTGGTTCAATGCTCCGCACCAAAATCAATGTTAATCTTGGAATCAGTAGAGACTGCAAGGATTACGATGTTGAAATGAAAAAAGTGAATGCGGCTGTTGAAATGGGCGCCGAAGCGATTATGGACCTTTCAAGTCACGGCGACACAGTTCCTTTCCGCCGTAAACTTACAAGCGAATGTAAGGCCATGATCGGGACTGTACCGGTTTATGATTCTGTAATCCATTACAAGCGGGACCTTGCCACTTTGACCGCAAAAGATTTCATTGATGTCGTTCGCCTTCATGCTGAAGACGGCGTAGATTTTGTAACACTCCATTGTGGAATTACCCGTCACACAATCGAGCAGATTAAAAAGCACAAACGCAAGATGAATATTGTAAGCCGCGGCGGTTCCCTTGTTTTTGCCTGGATGAGCATGACAGGAAATGAAAATCCTTTCTATGAATATTATGATGAGATTCTTGAAATCTGTCGTGAACACGATGTTACTATTTCTCTTGGAGATGCATGCCGCCCTGGCTGTCTTGCCGATGCTTCTGATGTTTGTCAGATTGAAGAACTGGTTCGTCTTGGAGAACTTACAAAACGCGCCTGGGCAAAAGATGTTCAGGTAATGGTAGAAGGCCCTGGCCATATGCCAATGGATCAGATTGCAGCTAATATGAAAATCCAGCAGACAATCTGTATGGGCGCACCTTTCTATGTTCTGGGCCCGCTTGTTACAGACATAGCACCAGGTTACGACCATATCACTTCTGCTATTGGTGGCGCCATTGCTGCTCAGAACGGCGCTGCATTTCTCTGTTATGTAACTCCGGCAGAACACCTTGCGCTTCCCAATGTTGATGATGTAAAACAGGGAATCATTGCTTCAAAAATTGCTGCCCACGCTGCAGACATTGCAAAAGGTGTTCGTGGTGCTATGGACATTGATAACAAAATGGCAGAGGCTCGTCAGAAACTGGACTGGGATGCTCAGTGGGAATGTGCTCTGGATCCTGAAACTGCAAAAGCAATCCGCGACAGCCGTGCTCCTGAACAGGAAGATACCTGTTCAATGTGCGGTAAGTTCTGTGCTGTCCGCAGTATGAACAAGGCTCTTTCCGGCGAAATGGTAGATATTCTTTAAGCCTGCAGCTTGTTCATCAGGTTGATCATTTCAACAGCGCCGAGGGCACAGTCGTAACCTTTGTTTCCGGCTTTTGTTCCGGCGCCTTCAATTGCTTCTGAATATTTTCTGTTGTTATATCACCAAAACAGATTACAGCATCGTATTTTCCGCTTGAAGCCCTTTTTTGTGCTACAACGGGAATTTCAAAAACCCCTGGAACCTATGCTTTTGTAATTTTTGATTTTTCAACGCCGTGACGAACAAGTCCGTAAATCTTGCCTGGATTATTTGTCAGGAGACCCATTTCTTTTACACCAAGGTCTTTGAGAATATGTGCTCCAAGCACGAAGTTCAAAGCCCATAAACCGGTCAGGCTGGTTTGCGGTTTAAAATATTGTTATGTGGACGCCCGCTACTTGAGGCACGAAAGAATATTTACCCGAAAGTGTATTACTATAAATTTCTCCAATTTAATGCTACATTAATAGTATGAGATCATTTTCTGA
>JAHBAD010000085.1 GCA_018385395.1 Treponema sp. | reverse complement strand
AATCCACTAAATACTCCCTCTATTTTGAAGATTTTGGAGATTACGTTTGTAAATTATTGAAAATCGAATTATAATTAGAGATATTTAGCGACACTATTTTTAAAGTGAGGTTCATAAATGGATGTTCAATTACAGGAACTGATTGATAAAATCAAAAAAGATGGTGTAGCAGCAAGCGAAAAAGAGGCTGCAAAGATTATTGCGGATGCAGAAAAGAAAGCTGCCGCAATTGTTGCAGATGCTGAAGAAAAAGCTGCCGCAATCATCAAAGACGCCAAGAAAGAAACAGCCCGCATGGAAAAATCAAGCGAAGAAGCTGTTATGCAGGCAAGTCGTAACCTGCTGCTCTCTTTCAAAGACTCGATAGTTGGTACTCTGGACGGACTTATCCAGTCAGAAACAGAAAAAGCTGTTACAGAAGATGTACTGAAAAAACTGGTACCTGAAACAGTTAAAGCCTGGGCAAAAGACTCAGATGCTTCAGAACTTTCTGTTCTGCTGGCAGAAAAAGACCTGAAAAAACTTGAAGCTGCATTCAAGACATCACTTAAAGCAGAAATCAAGAAAGGCCTTGAAATTAAACCTGATAAAACAATCTCTGCAGGCTTCAGAGTTGGTGTTAAGAACGGTGCTGCATTCTACGATTATTCTGCAGAATCAGTTGCTGAACTTTTTGCACTGTATTTGAACCCAAAAGTTGCAGGACTCCTTAAGGAAGCTGCAAAGGAAGAATAGACTAGTGGCTGCTTATTATTTTTTAGTATCACAGCTGCCTTCTCTTGGAAATATCGGTGAAAAAAGTGCCATGCCGCTGAGCGAATCTTCTTTCATTGAATTGTGTTCACGTTATATGACAGAAAGTGAAAAGAAAGTTCTTTCAACTCTTTCGCTGGTTCCTCCTCGTGACACAGTAGATACAGGTTCTGAATTTTTGAATACCTGGTATCAGAAAGAAAGAGATTTACGTCTGGCTCTTGCTCAGATCCGTGCCCAGAAAATGAAAAAGGATGCTTTCACACTGCCTGGAAGCTGTACTGCTGATATTCAGCAGGCTGCACGTACAGCAGTAGGAATGGACAGTCCTCTTTCGGCTGAACAGTTTCTGTATGAATACAGACTTAAGCTTCTGGACGAAATTACACCGATTGATATTTTTTCAACTGATGCAGTCTACGCATATGGAATCAGGCTTATGCTGGTTTCCAGAATGAAAAAATTTGATAGTGAAAATGGTATATCTTCTTACCATAAGATATACGATTCAATACTTGGTCAGAATAATTTGGAGAAATAAATGACAGATACAAAGGCAAAAGTAGTCGGCATCAACGGTAACATGGTAACTATCGAATTCGATGGTAATGTTGCCATGAACGAAGTTGGCTATGTAATTGTAGATGGCACAAAACTTAAGGGTGAAGTAATCCGTATCCGCGGAAACAAAGCCCAGATGCAGATCTACGAAATGACTCAGGGTATCAAAAAAGGCGACAAGATTGAACTTACTGGTGAACTTCTGTCTGCCGAACTTGGACCTGGTCTTCTTGGACAGGTTTTTGATGGACTTCAGAACCCTCTTCCTCTGGTTGCTGAAAAAGCAGGCTTCTTCCTGGAGAAAGGTGTTTACGTTGACTCACTTCCACGTGATGTAAAATGGGACTGGACACCAATGGTAGAAGTAGGGGACACAGTAATGCGCGGGGATCCTCTTGGTACTGTTCCTGAAGGACCTTTCACACATAAAATCCTCGTTCCTTTTGATCTTTACGGAATGCTTAAAGTAAAGAAAGTAACAAAGCCTGGAAGTTATACTATTGAAGAAACTATGGTTGTTGTTACTGATGAAAAAGGAAAAGATCACAAACTTTCAATGGTTTTCAAATGGCCTGTAAAACGTGCCGTTGACTGTTATGCAGAAAGACTTGCTCCATGTGAACCAATGGTTACACAGGTTCGCCTTATCGATACATTCTTCCCTGTTTCTAAGGGTGGTACATACTGTATCCCAGGACCTTTCGGGGCTGGTAAAACAGTTCTTCAGCATACAACTTCACGTAACGCCGATGTTGACGTTGTAATCATCGCCGCTTGTGGTGAACGTGCCGGTGAAGTTGTTGAAACAATTAAAGAATTCCCTGAACTGAAAGACCCTCGCACAGGCGAATCCCTGATGAAACGTACAATTATTATTTGTAACACATCATCAATGCCTGTTGCTTCCCGTGAAGCTTCAGTTTATACATCAGTAACACTTGCTGAATATTACCGTCAGATGGGACTTCACGTTCTGCTTCTGGCTGACTCAACTTCCCGCTGGGCACAGGCTCTCCGTGAAATGTCAGGACGTCTGGAAGAAATCCCTGGAGAAGAAGCATTCCCAGCATATCTTGAATCTTACATTGCTGCCTTCTACGAACGCGCTGGTTATGTAAAACTCCGCGACGGAAACTTCGGTTCTGTAACAATTGGTGGTACAGTTTCTCCTGCCGGTGGTAACTTTGAAGAACCAGTTACACAGGCAACTCTTAAAGTTGTCGGTTCGTTCCACGGTCTTTCACGTGAACGTTCAGATGCACGTAAATATCCTGCTATTGAACCAATCACATCATGGTCAAAATACAACTCGGTTATCAAAAACGAAAAAGTTGATTATGCACGCAGCATTTTCAAGGCCGGTGTTGAAGTTAACAACATGATGAAAGTTATTGGTGAAGAAGGTACAACAACAGAAGACTTCGTTCTCTATTTGAAGAGTGACTTCCTGGATGCAGTTTACTTCCAGCAGAACTCATTTGATGAAGTTGATGCTGCCTGTTCGGTAGAACGCCAGAAGTATGTATTCAACAAAGTTGTTCAGGTTCTTGGTTCAGACTATGACCTGAAAGACAAAGACGAAGCCCGTAACTACTTCAATGATATGCGCCAGATGTTCATTGACTGGAACTACACAAAGTGGAACAGCAAGGAATTCAAGGCTGCAGAAAAAGCAATTGAAGAACACTTTGCTTCTAAGAACGGAACAATGTCTGCTGAAGCAAAAGCTCTCTTAAAGGATGGTGAATAATTATGGGTAAAGTATACAGCAAAATTGAATCCATCACTGGTAGTGTTATCACTGTAAAAGCAACTGGAGTTGCATACGGTGAACTTGCCGAAATTGAAACACGTTTCGGAAAATCACTTGCCGAAGTAAATAAGATTGATGACGATACAGTTTCCCTGCAGGTTTTTGCCGGTGGTCGTGGTGTTTCAACAGGTGACCACATCAAATTCCTTGGACACCAGATGGAGGTTTCTTTCTCTGATGACCTTCTGGGACGTATCTTTAACGGTTCTGCTGAACCACGTGATAAGGGACCTGCTCTTGCAGATTCACTTGTTACAATTGGTGGTCCTTCAGTAAACCCTTCGAAACGTATTATGGCACGCCGTATGATCCGTACAGGTATTCCAATGATTGATATGTTCAATACACTGGTTGTTTCTCAGAAACTTCCAATTTTCTCAATCTCTGGTGAACCTTACAACCAGCTTCTGGCACGTATTGCCATGCAGGCTGAAGTTGACGTAATCGTACTTGGTGGTATGGGTCTTAAATATGACGATTATCTGTACTTCAAGAAAACTCTGGAAGACGGTGGAGCTCTTTCAAAAACAGTTATGTTCATGCACACAGCTGCTGACCCTACTGTAGAATGTATGAAGATTCCTGACCTTTCTCTGGCAGTTGCAGAACAGTTTGCTCTTAAAGGAAAAGACGTTCTGGTTCTTCTTACAGATATGACAAACTTTGCCGACTCAATGAAGGAAGTTGCCATTACACAGGAACAGGTTCCATCTAACCGTGGTTACCCTGGAGACCTGTACTCACAGCTGGCAAGCCGCTACGAAAAAGCCGTAGACTTTGATAACGCAGGTTCTGTTACAGTTCTGGCTGTTACAACAATGCCAGGTGATGACGTTACTCACCCTGTGCCAGATAACACTGGTTACATTACAGAAGGTCAGTACTACCTTAAAGGTGGACGTATCGAACCTTTCGGATCTCTGTCACGTCTTAAACAGAACGTTAACGGTTCTACTCGTGATGACCATCGTGCTCTTATGGACGGTATGATTCGTCTGTACTCTTCATACAAAGATACTCTGGAAAAGAAATCCATGGGATTTATGATGAGTGCCTGGGATGAAAAACTCCTTCAGTACGGTGCAATGTTCGAAAAAGAAATGATGGACCTTTCAAAGAACATCAAACTTGAAGATGCTCTTGATTTAGGTTGGAAAATCCTGGCAAGCTGCTTCGAACCAAAAGAAACAGGTATCAAAACAGCTCTGGTTGAAAAGTATTGGCCTAATGTGTAAGCCGTTTAAAAAACGCAATGAAGGAGCGTTTTTAGGCGGTGTTAAATATGGGAACTTTTTAAGAAAGTTTTCCTTATAAAAAGGATTAAATAGATGGCAAAAATTAAGCTGACAAAAAATGAACAGAAGGTCCAGAAAGATGCGCTGAAAATGTACCAGCGTTATCTGCCGACCCTTCTGCTCAAAAAACAACAGCTTCAGACAGAAATCCGCACAATTGATGCCAAAGCCAAAGAGGTTCGTGAGCAGCGCGTAAAACTGGAAGCCGAATTCAAAGAATGGATTTCGGTATTCGGTGAAGCCGATGCTTTTAAACCGGAAATGGTTACTGTCCGCAATATCAAAAAAGGATATGGAAATATTGCCGGTGTAACAATTCCAGTTTACGAAGGAGCTGATTTTGGTCGTGGAGACTACGACCTTTATGAAACTCCGCTTTGGATTGATATGGCTGCAGACCGCATGGAGAAAACACTTTCTCTGGATCTGGAAGCCGAAGTGCTTGATGAACAGGTTCGTCTTCTTTCAAAGGAACTGCGCACTACAACTCAGCGCGTAAATCTTTTTGAAAAAGTAAAGATTCCTGAAACAAAAGCCAATATCAAGAAAATCTCTGTTTATCTTGGTGATGAACAGGTTGCGGCTGTTGTTAGAAGTAAAATTTCGAAGAAAAAACTTCAGGCTGCTGCCGATGCTGCTGCTCTTCTTAATGCAGAAAAAGCTGAAGCTCCTGCTAAAGCAAAATCACCTGCAAAGAAAGCTGCTCTTAAGACAACAGCAAAGACTGCAACGAAAACAACAAAGAAGGAGGCTGACAAATGATTGAAAAAATGCAGAAAGTCTCCATAGTTGTTCTGAACCGCGAACGTGAAGAAGCTCTTAAATCTTTACGCAAGCTGGGGCTTGTTCACCTGGAACCTCTTGAAGGTTCAAGTGAAAAACTGAGCGCTTATAAAGAGGCTCTGAGCAACGCTGTTGTTTCTGAATCAATTCTGGGAGAAGTTAAGCTCCCTAAGGAAAAGGGCAGGAAAGCAGTTCTTACTCTTTCAAATGAAAACGCAGTAAAACTCTGTGCAGAAATCGTCCAGGATGCTGACCGTAAAAAACAGCTTCTTGATGAAATCAGTGCAGATGTTGCAGAACTGGACCGCTTCACTTTGTGGGGAAGTGTAAACGTTGAAGACTTTGCATATCTTAAAGAAAAGGGAATTGCCCTTAAGCTTTATGAAGTGCCTGCTTCAAAATATCTTGAAATTGATGAAAGTATTAATACTGTACTTGTAAACAATGACAAGAAAAATGTACGTTTCCTCCTTCTTGGTGATGAACGTCCTGCAAATCTTCTTCCTGAAGCTTTTGAAGTTCCATTCCCTCGCTGTTCAACAGTAGAGCTGGAAAAAGAAATTGAAGCATACAAAAAAGAAATTGCTAAGATCGAAGAAAACAAAATCGAAAAAGCAGTTTATCTTAGTGCTATCAAAGACTTCAAAAAGAAACTGGAATATGACATTGAATTTGAAAATGTCAACGCCGGTATGGGAAGAGAAGATTCCAAATCTGACAGTTCTGAAAACGGACTGGCATGGATTCAGGGATACGTTCCTGAATTGAACATGGAAGAATTTAAAAACTTCGCAAAGGAAAATGACTGGGCTGTCGCATGGCAGGAACCGGAAAATCCTGACGAAGTTCCGACAAAACTGAAGAACAACAAGATTGTCAGCATGATTTATCCACTGACAGATTTCTTGGGAACAGTTCCAGGCTATGCTGAATATGATATTTCAGGATGGTTCCTTCTGTTCTTTACAATTTTCTTCGGTATGATTTTTGGAGACGGTGGTTATGGACTTCTGGTAACAGCTGCCTTTGTTATTATGACACTGGTAAACGTTGTCAAAGGAAAGAAAGTTCCGGCACTTTATCCGCTTGCAATTCTTCTTGGAGTTGCAACTGCAGTTTGGGGTATGGTTACCTGTACATGGTTCGGTCTTGATGTTAAATATCTTCCTGACTGGCTTGTTAATCTTTCTATTCCTCAGATTTCAAATGCATGTAAAGACCAGACCTGGATGCCGTTCTGGTGTGATGGTACTGGAGTTGAAGGACTTACAACAGATAAGTTCCTCATGATCTGGTGTTTCTCTCTGGCTCTGGTTCAGCTTTCAGTTGCCCATATTAAGGCAATCTTCAGGAATATAAAGTCTCTCAAGGCTTTGGGGGACTTTGGTTCTATGATTCAGCTTTGGGGTATGCTTTACGTAGTACTCATGATGGTTGTTGATGGAGACATCTTCAATCTAGGTGTGGTAATCGGAGGCATTCCTGTTGGAATGGTTTGTGTAGGATTGGTAGCAGTGGGATTTGTTCTCAGCTTCATCTTTGCAAATTACGAAGGAAATATTGTGGAATCCATTATGTCCAGCGTTAAGAATATCATTTCGGTATTGCTTGGCGTTGTGAACGTATTCTCCGATATTGTTTCTTACATCCGTCTTTGGGCAGTAGGGCTTGCAGGTGCTGCAATTTCGCAGACAGTTAATGAAATGGCCGGACCAATGCTTGGTCACTTCATTTTCTTCATCTTTGCAATCATCCTTCTGGTATTTGGTCATGGTTTAAATATGATTTTGAACCTGCTGTCGGTTATTGTTCATGGTGTCCGCCTGAATACGTTGGAATTCTCAACTCACTTGGGCATGTCATGGTCTGGATTCAAATATGAGCCTTTCAGTGAAAAGGCTGAATAAATAAACTAAAAATAAAATCGCCCCCCAGGTGGGGCTAGGAGAAAATTATGGATTTTGGAATGTTAGGCGCTGCTGTATGTATGGGTATTGCTGCTATTGGTTCAGCAATTGGTATTGGAACTGCCGGTCAGGCTGCAATCGGAGCATGGAAAAGATGTTATGTAAACAATAAACCAGCTCCATTTATTCTTACAGTTTTTGCTGGTGCTCCACTTACACAGACAATTTACGGTTTCCTTCTTATGAACTCTATGAAGGGTAAAGCTGATTCAAACCCAGGTTTCTACCTTGGTCTTGGTATTGCTTCTGGTCTTGCAATGTGTTTCTCTGCTATCGCACAGGGAAAAGCAGGTGCTGCAGGTTCTGACGCTCTTGGTGAAACAGGAAAAGGTTTCGCACAGTACATCATGGTAGTTGGTCTCTGTGAAACAGTAGCTTTGTTCGCAATGGTATTCTCAATGATTGCGTAACTAAAATATTTTTTAGTTACGCAAAACAACTGAGTCAAGACTTTAAGCGAAGCGTGTCTTGACCAGTTGTATCGCATAAGTATACTATCGTATACTTATGCGAAGCGAGGAAGTCAAGGCTTTAAGGGAGCGAAGCGACCGTGCCTTGACGCCTCGCATTGCATAGTTACATTTTCGTTTACCTATGCTAAACGGTGTTGTCAAGGGCTCGAACGACTGAAAGGAGTGTCCCTTTACAATGCCGTATTGCTTAGCTAAAATCTCTTTAGTTACGCGAAGCGAGGATGTCAAGGCTTTAAGGGAGCGAAGTGACCGTGCCTTGACGCCTCGCATAGCATAGTTACATTTTCGTTTACCTATGCGAAACGGCGTTGTCAAGGGCTTGAACGACCGAAGGAAGTGTCCCTTGACGCCTCGCATCGCATAACGCCTCGTCATGGAAAAATGGGCTGTCCAATAAGTCCTGTCATGGTGATTCAAATTCAGAACGACAAGGGCTTTATTCTTTTGGGACAGCCCTTTTTTTGTTCCTGTCATTTATGCAATCTTTACTCAGAGGGAAGTCAGAAGACTTGCCGTATGGGGAAGTGAAAAAACTGAATCCTTCAAATTAC
This sequence comes from Treponema sp., assembly GCA_018385395.1. Lineage (GTDB taxonomy): Bacteria > Spirochaetota > Spirochaetia > Treponematales > Treponemataceae > Treponema_D. The sequence goes on along the minus strand of JAHBAD010000085.1, from coordinate 1,407 downwards.
AGGTTTTAGCATTAACCAGTAACCTTCGGCATTGGAAATCTCAGCTTTAGAATCTTCGATAATACAGTTAATGAAAGTGCAATTATAAAATTCATAATCATCAATAGTTTATCAGAAATTGTAAGGCTCTCAAAAGTTTTGTTTTCAAAATACATAAAATTGTTATAGCAAAAAAAAGAATCATGGACTATAAATAATATTATGGAAAGAAAAGAAATGTTTGAAAAATTTATCGCAGGTATGCAGGGAATTGAAATTGAAAAGGATATTCCTTCACTCCGTGAAGTTTTTAAAGGATCGCTTAATATTGGTACAAGTGTACCTGGTTATGATCTTACAAAACCAAATTTTGAAACCGAATTAATCAAAAAACATTTTAATACAGTTGTCGCTGAAAACTGCTGTAAAATGATGAACGTATATAAAGGTCCCGGGGAATATTTCTGGGATGAAGCAGATATGTTTTTTGATTTTGCAAAAGAAAATAATCTCCGTGCCCGCTGGCATAACTTTGTATGGCATGGTCAGTGTGCTCCATGGATTTTTTATAAAGATGCTTCAAAAGTAAACATGAAGGATTTCTTTGAAAATAAAGTTTTGGCCGAAGATCTTGCTTCAAGTGAGCAGATTGATAAACGCGTAAAGGACTGGATTCAATCAGTTTGTGACCGTTACCGCGGTCAGATTGTTTCTTATGATGTTGTAAATGAAGTAATTTCTGACAAAAAATTTGCTCTTCGTACCCGTGAAGATCACTCTTACTGGCAGGATGTAATGGGACCAGATTATGTTGAAAAGGCATTTCACTGGGCACACGAAGCCGACCCAAATGCAGAACTTGTTATCAATGATTATAACCTTGAAACTATTTCTGAAAAACGTCAGGCAGAATATGATTTTGTAAAAAATCTTCTTTCAAAGAAAGTTCCAGTAAGTGCCGTAGGCCTTCAGGGGCATATCAATATGCGTTCAAGTAATATAGATTTTATTGAAGAAACAATTGAAAAGTATGCTTCACTTGGTGTAAAAGTTCTTGTTACAGAACTTGATGTTTCATTTTTTGATCATGAAGACAAGAGCCCTCTTATTCTTAGCGAAGAAAATCTTAAGAAACAGGCTGATTTTTACTACGAGCTTTTTGAATGCTTCAAACGTCAGAATAAAAAAGGAAATCTTTCAGATGTAATACTCTGGGGTGTAAGTGATTATACAACCTGGAAAAATCATTTCCCTGTTCCAGGTCGTGGAGATGCTCCTCTTCTTTTTGGAAAAGACGGAAAAGCAAAACCTGCATTCTGGAAAATTATTGAAAACGTGTAAAAAACAGGATTTTGTGATAGAATAAAAGAATGAGCAACCGAGTCTTTAAGTATTCTGTAACACAAAAGAAAGAACGCTATATAAGAG
>JAHBAD010000081.1 GCA_018385395.1 Treponema sp. | reverse complement strand
TACCATTTACACATTTATTCGGAGATATTACAGGGACCATTCTTCCTTTGTCGGTTCCTGTTTCTGTTCCTACATTCATAGTGTCACCAGGTGTTATATCTGTTCCAGTCTCCTTTTCAATAATTTCTTTATAGAAAGCATATTTCAGACACTGCGCATATGAATCATAGTAAGTCATATAGATATAATAATTGTTACCACTATTCCAACCTGTGATATGAGGAGATGTAAACTGATTCATCTGTTCATCAACATTTGGTTGTGATTTATTGTTATATCCCTGGTATTCAATGGATGTTGGATACTGATTTGAATTATTATAATTACTCAAAGTATATTTTGTTCTCTGACGTCCATAAGACATACCATTTCCCCAGTCTGTATCACTATCGTGACCATGGAAGTTGTCGTTATAAATATAGAACGGAATGCCATTAATAATAGTTGTATCAAAACATGATGGACCGGCATTAAATGTATATTCATTTACCCCAACTGTACGTCCCGCATCAGTTGCTTCCATTCCAATAGGATAATCGTATAACTGAAGATCATTTGGTGAAGCCCATGTTGCAAGCAATCTGTCTTTCAACTGATTATTTTCATGATTACTTTTAGCATCATCACCATTACTTATACGTCTATGAACACCTTCCACAGTAACTTTCTTAATCAAACCTCCTAAAGGATTAACATTCTTTACTAAGCTTGTATTTACATTCCAAACACTCAGATATCTATCATCGGTCCAGATGTTTTCACCGTCCACATAAACAGGGGCTTTTGTTACAGAATTAATTCCGCCCATTTCGATGTTTGCCCCGGTATTACTGTTGTTGTTGTTTGATGTTTCAACATAATCAGTATCTTCCGGATTCTCAACAGTTACACCGGCTTTTGTAACGGCCACTTCGAAGTATGTTGAGAACTTTGGAGCCTTGATTGTTATTTCACCAGCGGTTGCAATTGTGCCAGACCATAAATCGTCCTCACCAGTATTTACAACCATTTCCGAAGCTGTGGTAACAGTTCTTCCGGTAGTCTTTGCAGCTTCTGCACTCTTATAGAAATTAACCTTATATTTTGCGTCTTTTGCAAAGTTCATACCTTCAATTACAATGTCCTGACCAGCCTGAACTGGATAACGACCAAGGCGTGAACGGTTTGCTCCGCGAACTCCCTTAATATATGGAACAAAATCCATTGTATAAAGTGAAGTTTTTGCAGTTGATGTTGTTTGAACAGTTTCACGTTTTGTACTTGTATTTCCTTTTTCAGAAGAATCCTTTGCATAAACGCGAAGTTCTTTACCTGTATCAACACCGTATTTAGTCATGTCTACTTTGAAACAGAATTCAACTGAATGTCCGTTCTGTGCATCTGGAGCCTGAATATCTTTTACTTCAACATATTCAACATGTGTTTGTCCTGAAGGAATAGCAGAACTCCAGCCATCATCACCATATTCTGCAACCTTAAAGTCTTCGTCGGTTCCAGGAGTAATCATGTGAAGTTCTTTTACCATAGTATCGTCTGTTACGCTACCACGAATATAAACCTGTCCGGAAACTTTTGGTGTAGCACCAAGATCAATATGTCCAAGTGGTAAACCATCTGAATCAAGTGGAACGCTTGAATCCTCGCGGCTGTTCCAATAGAACGGATCAATCTTTACTACTGGACTAGCATTATCTACAAAGTTTACAGCAAGGTCATTCAAGCGCAGGAACATGTAACAAGAATCTGTTCCCTGAACAGTATCAGATGTTGAATCCCAGAATGTAAATGACATTGGTTTTGAAGTCCACCTGTCTGTTGATGGATTATATTCACTTTCAAGTGTATGGCTTGCATCATTTATAACCGATGAGCCAATAACATACATATATGTATTGTTTGCTGCAGCATTAAGTGAAGATTTTATTGTTCCATCTTTAAGAATCCTTTCAATATCCTCAGAAGTTTTTGGATCCATCAAGCCGAAACCTGTTCCTGTCTGATGAACTTTTTCTGTTACAGGAGAAGCATTATTGAATACTGCCTTAATTGTGTCGCCCTCTGCTTTTCCTGGAAGATTTCCGCCAACAAATTCTGTTACTACGGCAAAATCACCACGGATACGGAACTGTTTTCCAAGATAATCTGCTGTATTCATATTGTAAGAATTCTGTTCACCAACTTTTGAAAGAACATCATAAGTCTGGAAGTCAGAATCTTTCCATGTAGTTCCAGAAAGTTTTGTACCAAGACTAAGTTTTGTAAGGCGTGGAGCATGGTTCTGAACACTTACCGGATAAGTCTGTGAACTTACGTTTCCGGCTTTATCCCATACGAATACAACAAGGTATCCAGGACCGTCAGGAATCTTCAGAGAATCGAATGTAGCATCCCATGTCCATTTTGTAGAACTCTTAACAATACTTTCTGGCATTGCATCGCCATCATCACCGCTTGAAACAACAAGACCTGTTTCGTCTGTTTTTTCAGCACCAGTGTTATTAACAACCTGCATGTATGGGAAGAATGCTGATACGTTGTCGCCTGTAACAGCTGATGGACTTATCAGAGTTATACTACTTCCGGTTTTTGAATCAATTACAAGATATGTTCCACCAATGTATACAAGACCGCCTGCACGGATATGTTTATCATCTTCTTCCAGAGTAAGTGTAAGACCATCATCAGAAACTGTTACATTCTGTGTTGCACCAAACATAACCTGCTTTGTTTCACAAACTTCTCTTGAATCTATTACTGAAGTTCCGTCTGCTTCCTGTGCAGTAATTCCTGTAGCAAGAGCATCAGCTTCTTTATTCTGAACAAGTACTTCACGGTCATTATTAGTTGCGCCAGAAACATTTGGCATAGGATCGTAAATACGACGGTTATATTTCAAAGCATTGTCAGCATCTACAGCACCACGGTAATAATAGAACGCAGCCTTATCAAAACCGGCACCAGTATCTTCTACTTCACCACCTACAGTGAAGCGGCCGTTAGAATTCAGCATCTTCATATCTGAATCTGAAGTCTTCACACTGTTCAGAGTTGTGAAATCAATTTTTGGAGCCGTGTTATCAAAGTTCATGTTATAAACTTCGTAAGTGTTGTTATCATTTGCTTTGTAAGCTACAACTTTTACATACAGTGAATCTGAATTAAGATCTGTAAGAGGAATATCAATTTCATAACCGTAAGCTTCAGTTCCCCAGTTTTTTACTTTCCAGTAAACTGCTCCATCTCCTGTTCCACTTTCTCCGCTATCTCCAGCCGCAAATTCGACTGTCTTAATATCAGTACCGCCAGCATCAAATTGTGCAGAACTTAAAAGACCTTCTTTTGTCTTTGCACGGTAAATCATTACCTTTTTAATTCCGTTTCCACCAGCAGCAACTGTTTTTTCTGCATCAGAAACAGTCATATGGAGATACTGTTTTCCCTTAATATACATATCCTGCTGGTAAACCCGTTTTGTATCAGATTCATTTGAAGGTGTAATATAAGGAATATCTTTGTTAATTACAGGGAGGTTTGTATCGATTTCAACAAACTGTCCGTCGCTCCATGAACCAAATGTTGTTCCTGCAAGAGCGACAACACGTACACCAAAATTATATTTGCTTTCATTTTCAGAATCTTTTGTCCTGTCATTCTGAAGTTCAAGGCTCTGGTTTACAGTGTAATACCAGCTTGTAGTTCCATTAGCTTCAACGCCCCAGAAGCTTGAAGCTGAACCAATTGCTGAATAATCAATTGACCTGGTAAGATTTTCAGAAGTTTTGATTTTATATCCGTATGCAGAAAGTCCTTCTAAGATTGTCTTATCGTCTGCGTCAAAATCTCCGTCCTTATCCATATCAAACTGCAGGTAAACTTTTGAAGGAGCGGCACCGGTTGCACTTCCCTGGGCTGCAGAACCTGTAATACGGATTGCTCCGTTCAAGCTTGCGCGCTGAGTCGTTGTTCCTGCCGGATAAGTAACCGCAGACTTTGGTCTGTTTCCGTATGGATTGAAAAGGAGTTCTTTTGTTTCATAGCTTACATTTCCAAGAGAATCTTCCATATAGAAAACAACTGGAACTGTATAAATATTCTGTGCATCATGAGAAACCTTTGTATATTTTGTAGTCAGAGTTTCCGGCTGTGGAAGAACAGATGTACTAAAATTAAATGTTGCGTTCTCAGTTTCCTGCATAACGGCTTCTTCTGTTCCTACTCTAAGAACGGATTCCACTTTTTCTTTATTAATTACGTTTTCTGCAGAGAAATATGTATCATCAAGAACGAGTGCACGAATTGTTTTCAACGAAGATTTAACATCGCTGTAAGTTCCTTTTAATTCCAATGGAGAAGAAGCATATTCTGTTGCAGAAAGTGGTTCTGTAAGAGTCAGAACAGGACCTGCATTATCAACATAAATTATATTACCCGTTGATGAACACTGAACTGTTACACTTTCAAGGTTCGAATTATCCGTTGCGATAAAATCTACACTCAAAGTAGAAGTTACAAATCCAGCAAGATCAACTGGGGCGCTATAGAATACCTGTCTTTCAGCTGTCGCTGTTTCTTCATCACGTGTAAACGACAAAGAAACCTTATCATTAGCAGATTTTGTAATAGTTCCTTTTACAGAATTAACTTTATTCAAGTCTTTTGCAGTTACCTTGAAAACAACGAATTCTTTTTCTGTTCCACCAACTACAGTTTCTGTTGAAGAAAGCTCAACAGGTGAATTACCTTCTGCCATTGTTTTGGCATCATCTTCACTTGCACCTGTACCAATTTCAATTTTTTTGATAACCGGCTTTGTCATATCGTATTTGTAAACAACGGCAGAATTGTTATCTACAAACTGGCTTGAATCTTTATACTGAACATATGAACGATTATAATCATTCGATGCGCCTGTTGTGTATGTTCTTCCGGCTTTGTCTTTAATTGTAAATGAAAGTTCAATGTCAGCGGCTTCTTCTGCAGAGGTTGGAGTAAATTTATAAGAACCAGCTTCAAAAACCACCGAACCGTTTGTAACAGTTACGCTATCTACTGCATCATTATCTGTTACTGTGAACTTAACTTCGGAAGTATTCATAATCAGATTGTTTACACCATCAAGCTCTTCAAACTTAATTACTGGTCTGTCTGCATCCTGATTAACTGTAAGTACAATTTCTTCTGATTCGCCTTCGTTTCCTGCAACATCTACTGATACAACTTTAAATCTTCCCTGAATTCCAGCCTTTGTTGGATCTGTATCGTAAATATCTTCAACAGTATACTTATTTTCTTTTTCTGCATTATTTCTGTCTGAAGCATTGAAAGTATCAAGATCAAAACTCCATGAATTAGCAGTTGTACCCGAATTCAGATAAGTTACTTCTTTCCAAACATCTACGGCATCAGCACCAGCACCAGTTGTTCCAGCATAATACTTCAGTTTTGTTGAAGTAATTGTATTCATATCTGAAGAACGACCTGTAAATGTTACAATTCTATAAACAGTGTCACCATTTGCTGGAGCTGTCCAAGCCACAACAGGAGCTGTTTTATCTACACCAATATTTACAACGTTCTTTCCAATATTACCGGCATTATCAGTAACCAACGCATAAATTCCGAATGATGAACCTGTTGTATCAATTGTAGAAGCCAGAATATTTCCTGTGACAATTCCTGTTTCTGAATTATAAGCAAGAGCTGCCACTGAATTTGAATTTGACTTATCAGCTTCAACTGTTGAAGCTATAAGAGTTCCGTTATATCCACCTTTTCGGATTTCAATTTTCTGAATACCGCTTGTTCCAGCTTCTGAAACGGTTCCCTTGAATTCAATATTTGATTCTCCATTTACGAGAAGAGTTGCTTCCGGTTTTTCAATTGAAATGTCCTGTGCAACAGTATCAACCCAGATTGAATATCCTGATTTATAAGATGTATTACCAATTTTATCTACAGCACGCAAATACAGGTAATTTTTTCCTTCATCAAAAGAAACTGTTTTACTTGTTCCACTAATATTATTCCATTCTCCTTCTGTAATCTCTGAAGGATTTTTCTCTTCACTTAAAACTACATAAGATTTTGATTCCAGATTAGTATCTGTAATTCCAGGAGTTACTGTAATTTTATTTGTATTTGTCCAGGTTTCAAATGTATTACTATAAATTCCAGTTTCAGCAAAAGACGGTGGAGTTACATCATAAAGCACGCTTACACTTGAATCTGTTGTAACTTTTCCAACTTCATCTGTTACCGAAATTGTATATTTATATGTTCCGTCAGCAAGCTTAGTTTCGTCTCCTGTTTTTGCAGGAAGTGTTGAACCGCTTGTCCAGCCACCGCCAGCGATTTCATATTCAAGTGAAACTTTTTCTCCGGCAGGATTTGTCTGTTCAACTTTTACTACAGATTTTCCGCTATGAACACCGGAAGTTTCTGTTTTGATTCCGCGTGTATCGGAAGCAGTTCCTGAAAGTGCAAACGATTCATTTGTCTGACTTGCATAGCTTCCCACTTTAAGAACCGGAGCTAACATATCAACATCAAACTTGCGGTTTACAACAGCCGATTTATTTCCGGCATTGTCTTCTGCATAAACATGAAGATAATATGTTCCTTCTTCAAAACCTTCGCCGTCGGCACCTTTTATTTTAAATGTTCCGTACTGATTCCATCCTGTTGTTCCGTTTACTGCAGCCCATGAACCAGTTTCTGCTGTTGCAGTGGCATTTGCGTTAATAAGGTAATAAACAGTTTTTACCCCTGTTCCTTCTGCATTGTCCTGTGCTGTTCCTTCAAACTTGAATGTTGGAACTGAAATTGCATTCTTTCCTGTTTTTGCATCTTCTGCAGGACTTGTAACTTCAAGTGCTTCAGGTGCTGTTGTATCAATTGTTGTCTGTACAGTTTTTGTTGAAACTGATTTTCCTGCACTGTCTGTAAATGTTACCTGTACTGCATATTTACCGTCTTTTGAACCATCGGCTGCAACAGGAAGTGTTACACTCCAAACTTTTTCAGTTCCTGATTCAGGTACTGTTTTCTCATAACCATCATCATCGGTAACATCAATTTCATTTACTAAAATTTTCCATGAGTCGAAATATGTTTCTGTAAGAGTTCCCGAAATAACTACGCCTGTGTCTTTTGCAGATTTTCCGTAGTAAGGTTCAGGATCTGCAATTGTGCAAACAGGAGCTTTTATATCTGCAGTAAATTTAATTGCTGTATATATTGTTTCGTTTCCAGCAAGGTCTGCAGCCTTAACAAACAGAGTATAATTTCCTTCTTCTGTAATTTCGCCGGCATCAAGTTTTGCTGTCCAGCTTGATGCAGCCCCGGATACATCAGTCCAATCCTTGAAAACTTTATCAGCATCAGAAGGATATACATCAACAAATCCCTTTGCTACCGCAAACTTAACTGTATCAATTCCCGACTGATCTGTTCCCGCATCACTTACAGAACCTGTCACACTGAATGTTTTTGAAGCATCCATGAAGCCGTCGTTTATAAGTGAATACTTTACATCACTGAACTCAGGTACTTTCAAATCGAATACATAAGTAAGTTCTTTTTCTGCATAACGGCCGAAAGCATCTTTCAAAGTAATAACATTTGTTACCTTTGTAATATCTCCTGCCGATCCGCGTTTTGCAATTGAAATAGTTTTTGCCTGTTTTGTTGAATCAGCTGTCACTTCAACTGATTTTGAAGTTTCATCATTTTCAACGTAATTTTCAACGTAAACCAGGGAATCAAGTTTGTAATCATCCTTTACATCAAATGTGATATCGAAAGAATTATTTGTGTAAAGAACATTTCCTTTCGACTTAGCATCAATTGTTGTTTTAAAATTTGAAATCTCTGGCTCTTTATCGTCAACAGCAACTTTGAATGTTCCTGTTGTATTTGAATTAAATGATGTTGTTTCGTTTTTGCAATCTGTAACATCAATCTTTATATCATAAAGATTTTTTTCTGAAGGCAGTGTGTAAACAAGCTTCAAAGTTTTCTGATAAGATCCGCTTTCATATTCATAAACAACTGAATCATTTACTTTTACCGAAGCAATTCCATCATCATCACTTACTGTGAAGTTAAGCTTGTTATTTGTTGTTGAACCAAAAATGTTATCTGTTGTTCCTGCAAGAACAGCCTCTTTCATTGCATCAAGATTTGTGATTCCAACTTCTGCATTTGTAAGTACAATTTTTGGCTGGTCAGTTTTCTGATCAATTTTCAAAATCTGCGAAACTGTTCCTGATTCGTTTCCACCTTTATCAACAGCCTTTGCAATGAATTCGAAATCTCCACTTTCTTTTGTAAGTTTTGCGTCTGTATCAATCTGAACAGTTGCCGATTTACTTGTTGTACCTGAACATTCAATTTCTGTATTCGAAATTATTTTTGTTCCGGAAGCGTCTGTAACCCACCAGATGATTTTATCCAAAGCAGTTTCATCACTTGCATTGATTTTTACATTTATTTTTCCGTTGTAAACCTGGTTTTCACTTTCATCAGTTACATATGGAGTAATACCTGTAATCATCGGAATTTCAGGATTTGTAATATCAACACTGATTTCTTTACATGTGAAGTCTTTATAATTTCCAACTTTATCTGTTGCGCGAACTTTAAGAACATGTGTTCCTGTTAACAAATCTGCAGCCTTAATTTTTATTGTGTAATCAGCTCCAGTATGTGTAATTGATTTTTCGTATGCGTATGGAACATTATTTTCCAGAAGTTCCACTGAAGTAACGCCCGAAGGTGTTCCTGTTGAATCATCTGAAATCTTCACCTTAAGAACAATTTCTTTGTCCTTGTTTGAAGTGTTAATCTGAATTGCTGCATCTGCAATTTCTGTCTCTCCAAGCATATATGATGGATTTGAAATAACCGGTGCTGTCTGGTCCGGAATAATATAAACTGCAGAACACGGGTTTTCTGAAACTTTCGAAATGTTTCCGGCAGCATCTTTTACAGCAACATAAAGAATATATTTTTTTCCATCCCCAAGTTTATATTCGTTAAGGTCTACAGTCTGTTTCCATGTGTGATTTTCAATTTTCTTTGTCTGTTTCCAGCCAGAAATATCAAATGCACCGTTTACAAGAGAATCTTCACTTAATGCTTCTTCTGCATCAATAATTGTGTAATATGCAAATTCATCAAGACCGCGTGATTTTGTAGGATCATTTTCGTCTATGTCTTCTGCAGTTCCTTCAATCGAAAGATAAGGATCGCTTGCTGTAACTTTTACAAAAACATTCTCACGTGAAGAAGCAGAAATTTTTCCAGACAGTGCTGATGAGAATTCAGTTTTTGCCTTTTTAATTGTAAATAAAGGACTCTGATTATCAATAGAATAAAGATAAGCCTGACCTGTTGTCTGACCGAAATCATCTGTTGCTTCGTAATAAAGGATATCTCCTTCAATTCCAACTTCAGCTGCCGGAATAATATCTTCCCAGAGAGTTGTACCAACATTTATTTTTATTGGTGTTGTAAAATAAGAATCCTGAACCCTGTAGAAATATTCTCCTGCCGGAAGACTTGTCCATTCAGAAGAATCCTGTTCAATGTATGCATCAGTTGATTTTTTGAAATAACGCTTTCCCTTTTCGAAGGCTTCTGCCTTTTTATAAGCGAAACGTCTGATTTCAACATCTGTTCCGTCACTAACTGTACCTGTTACTTTCAGGTCTGCGTTCTGAGCCTGAAGTCCCTGTGCAGTTGTTATCATGAAGTTTGGAGCACCTTCATCAACACCAATGTGGAATATTTTTGATGTTGTCATATTGAAGCCTGTTGCTTCACCGGCTGTATCATTTACTTCAATGTAAACATCGTATTCACCCTGGACTTTTGCTGCAACATTTTTAAGATTAAATGCTGTTGTTGTTCCGTTTTTGAGAAGATCTTCCCATTTCCATTCACCTGAATCTTTTGCTTTTTTATAAATAATTACAGAAGCAATTCCGTCATCGTCTGTAATTGAACCGCCGATGTAATTGTTTGTTCCGTTAATCTGGAAAATGTTGGCGGTTCTGCTTTCTTCACTTGCTTTACGAATTCCGTCAAGATCTGAGATTTCCGCATCAACTGTTGTAAATGTGATTACAGGAGCGTCGGTACTCTGATCAATTATAAGAGGAACTTCATTCTTTGATGTATTTCCTGCAGCATCAGTTGCATAAATATTTACAATAATGTTTCCTTTTCCATTTTCATCATCAAAGACAGTAGTATCAAGTTCGAAGCCGCTTCCCGAAAGATCTTCAACTGTTTTTCTTACGGATTCTTTTCCATCATTTGTAACTGAATATTCAACTGTTTCAACAACATTCATTACGTCAGAAACAGTTGCTTTAATAATTACTTTTCCGTTTACTTTTCCGTCAATCTTTGGATTTACTTCTGTATTTTTGAATTTCGGCCCCTTACAGTCATAACTTACCGAAATTCTTTCTGAAGAAGTCTGATCTTCTTCTTCCGGATTTGTTGCAATTACACGAATAACGAATTTCTTATTCTTGTAAGAATCGTCAATGTCACATTCGAATCCATTTTTTGCAAAATCTGAAGCAAGAATTTTTCCGTTTTTGTTAAGCTTTGTTCCTTCTCCTGAAAGATCTGTAGCAAGACCAATTGTAAAATCAAGAAGAGGATCCATATCCTGCAGTGTTACAGAACCATGAATAATCAGCTTTTCACCTTCACACAAATCTGTCTGGCTTGAAGACTGACCGTCTTTTGAACCGGAAGCTGATTTTCTTTCAAGTTTAGAAATATTGATTTCAGGAATAGCATTTTTAAGAACAAGTTTGAAACCATAATCTGTGCCGGCATAATTGAAAATTCCGATTTTCTTTTCATCATAACCTGTGATTATGAATTTATAGTAATGAGCAATTCTGTATGAAGGATTTGTTTCTTTAAGACTTACAGGGAATGTATCTGATTTTGTTCCTACTGGTATAGTTAACGAATAAGTTGATTTACTTACTTTAAATGAAGCTTCACGTGTTCTGATTTCATCATCAGATAATTCTACAAGAATATTTCCATTTTTATCTTTATACGGAGCAAAAAGAACAATTGGTTCTGCATCTTCCAGTACAGTTCCGCGTTCATCACATTCAATTACAGAAACTCCGATTGTATCTCTATCCAGATAATAACCGTCCAGACCAGGCTGGAATTCAATTGTTACTGTTGAATTATTATCAAGTTTTTCTTCTTTAAGGTCATTTCCAAGTTCAAAAAGATTGCTGTGACCAGAAACTGTATATTTTGGATTGTTTCTAGGATCCAGTGTGAATATAGCTTTCTGTGATTTTTTGCTATTAAATACATCTTCAACTTCTTCGATTGTGTATTCAGGATCTGCTACTCTTTCTGCCGAACTTGAATATGTTCCTTTAAGAATTTCATACAAACCGGAACTTTTATTTTCCTTTCTGTATTTATCAATATCTTCTTCAATATAGAAGATTTCTGTCTTATTTCCCTTATCATCAGCTACAGCAGGAACCTGACGAGCTTCATCATAAGCAAAAACTTTACAGTAAAAATTCTTTGGTCGTACATCTTCAAGCTTTTCTACAACCCCGAAGATTTTTTCGTAAACCTTATCATCTGCTCCGAAAACCGCAACAGAACGGTCAATTTTCTTTGAAACGTTTGAAAGGGCTACAGTTGTTTTAAGTTCATTTGTCTCACTGTCATAAACTTCAACTTCAACAAGGCTGATAAGGTTATCATCAACTGCTTCACCTTCAATAGAAAAATTACATCCGTATTCATCAATCTGCAGAGAACCTTCTTTAGTTGAAGGACGGCTAAGGATTACAAGTGGAGGAGTGTTATCGATAGTAAATGCTACAGAAGATGATGTAGCATGATTTACTTTATCTGTAATAGTAACGGTTGCATTATATTTTCCGTCTGGAAGTTTCACGCCTTCCATAAGGGGATTAATTTCCAGAAACCATTTATTATCTGAAAGTTGAGCTGCCGGAACATCAACAGAAAGAAGAGTTTCCTTGGTACCAGAATTTTCCAGTTCAACTTTAATACCGGCAATTTCACGGTCATCTGACCAGTTTCCGCTCATTGTAAATTTATCACGAATGATGCTGTTGGCAGCAGGAAGCTGATATCCACAACAGGAGGTTGTGAGTCTACCGCCGCACCAAGACCTACCTGACAGGCTGTCAATGACAGAGCAAAAATGATAAAAACAGGGAGTGCAAATTTCTTTGCAAAAGAAATGATACAATTCATAATGTAACCTCTTCCAGACTTTTTCCTTGATATCTGATAACAATTTGTTTTTCTATTATCGGCAAATTTGTATAAAAATTCGCAATTTAATTATATATCCAAATTTTTATCCTGTAAAAAAAATCTTACTAAATCTCCAAATTTGACCGATATATGAACTATGAAAATGTCAAAATTTACAAAAATTACCCTTGTTTCAGTAGCCGCACTTATTATTATCCTGGCAGCAGCCTTTACTGCCATTGGAATTGCTTCCTACAAGCCTACAGTAGTGTTCTACAATATTAACGAAAAAACTCAAAAAGCCATCCTTTCCGAAATTCAATCTATGCCGGTAGGACGAAAAGGAAAAAATCTTAAGTATAATGTTACTGTTCTGGATTCAGCCCTTCCTCTTTCAGCCCAGAAAAAAGCTTTCAAAGGTGATCTTCTCTTTGCAACAATGGACTATGACGTTCAGGATGCAGCAAAATCGGGCAAAATTAAGAAAATGGACATTAATCTGCTTGAAGGAATGCCTACTACAACCAGAAACAATGCCTTAATTAAAAACAATAAACTTTGTGCACTGCCAGTTCTTTACGATTTTTACGAAATCGACGTAAATCAACAGGCTTTTAATGACAGTAAAATCGGAAAAATCGCAGACTGGAATGATTTTATGTCTTTCCTGAACAAAACTGCTGCAAAAGACTTTTATCCCCTTGCATTTTCTGGCGGAGAACCTGAAGAATTACTGAATTTCATAGGATGTCTTACAGAAGCCCTTTCCGGCGAAAGTGCCCTGAAAACCGCAGAAGACAAATTATATCAGGCTTTCAAAACTCAAAAAGAAAATGTATTAATTACAGCACTTGAAGAACTGTGCAAAGAAGACGGAGCATTATTCAAAGCCGTTTCTGCCATGAGAAACATTGATACAGAAAAACTATGTTCTAATTCTTCTTTCAGCTTTACCAAAGATGACACAAAATTCTTTATAGACAACAAACTCTGTAACTCTGTTTTCTTAAAGCTTTCAGACCATAGAAATATCAGCACCAAGGTGATTAATGAATACACTTCCATTTATGTTCCGGGAAATGATGATAATGGTGGAAGAAGCTTTCTGGCTCCAACTATCTGTGCAATGCCGCTTAAAAACAATAAATCTACAAACTCAACTTTAAAACTGCTGGCTTCTTCCCGTCAGACTTCATTAAGCATGAAATCTACACTGGCACCTGCCCAGGCTTCCTGCGGAACGCCGGACAAGCAGGCCGACGACGTTCGTTTCTGGCTTGCCGCTTCCAATGGCCCTGTAATTCCACTTAGCGGTGCCGTGCCTTCGGCCCATATGAGAAAAGCTGCAGCGGAATACATTGTAAATTTAATCAGATTTTAATTTTTCCAGGATTTATTGAGTAATATAGTTAAAATCTACTATAATAAGCGTAACTATTCAGGTTATCAGGAGACCTTTTTTATGTCACAGGAAACATTTGATTTTACAATCGACAATCTTGGTGAATGCACTGTTGACTCACCAATCAAACTGTCAAAAACATGGGGCGACTACAAAGCCAATTATATTCGTGATGATACTTTCATCCGAAGTAAAGTTACAGTTTTTGATGTAAATAAAAACGAACCAATGGACTGTTCAAACCTTATGGAAAAAGCTGGTCCTCGCCAAAAGATTTACTTTGATCCAAAACATGTTCGTGCCGGTATCTGTACTTGTGGCGGTCTCTGCCCTGGTCTCAATGACGTTATCCGCGCTATTGTTCGCTGTCTGAACAAACGTTACGGTGTAACAACTGTAAAAGGATACCGCTACGGTTACCACGGATTCTTCCCAGAAGAAGGATACGCTCCAATTGACCTTGATCCATATAACGTAGACGAAATCCACAAGCTTGGTGGAACATACCTTGGAACAAGCCGCGGTGGCGGACAGCGTGTTTCTGACATCGTAGACTGCCTTGAACGCGACAACATCAATATGCTCTTCATTATAGGTGGAGACGGTACACAGCGCGGTTCTTACGACATTGCATGCGAAGTTGAAAAACGCCACATCAAATGTGCTGTTGTTGGTATTCCAAAAACAGTTGATAACGACCTTCTGTTCATGGACCGCTCATTCGGTTTTGAAACAGCCGTTCAACAGGCTAAAGATGCAATCGCATCTATCCACATGGAAGCTGCTTCACAGATCAACGGTATTGGTCTTGTAAAACTTATGGGTCGCGAAGCCGGATTCATCGCCGCTTACGCTGCCCTTGCTTCTCACGAAACAAACTTTGTTCTTATTCCTGAAGTTCCTTTCGAAATGGAAGGCGAAAACGGATTCCTGGCTAACCTGGAACGCCGTCTTGATAAACGCGGACACGCTGTAATCGTAGTTTCTGAAGGTGCCGGACAGGATCTTCTCCAGTCTACAGGCGCAACAGATGCTTCCGGAAACAAGAAACTTGCTGATATCGGTGTTTACCTCCGTGACGAAATCAACAAGTATTTCAAGAATAAAAATAAAGAAATCAACCTTAAATATATTGATCCAGGTTATGAAATCCGTGCTGCAGTTACAACTGCTTCTGACTCAGTTTACTGTGAACGTCTTGGTAACAACGCAGTTCATGCAGCAATGGCCGGAAAAACAAAAATGGTTATCGGTCTTGTTCATGACAAATACGTTCACCTTCCAATCAAGGCTGTAACAGCTCACAGAAACGCCGTAGACCCTGAAGGATCTCTGTGGCGCGACGTTCTGGATGCAACAGGACAGCCAATCATGATGGTAAACGACATTGACCATGCTCTTGAAAAAATGAAGAACGCTGTTGCTGAAGCTAAGAAAAAGCCAAGCGAACAGAAAAAAGCAAAATAAATCAGTCTTCTGACTGAACATAAAAGGGCTGTCCCAAAGCTTAGGTCATGCTGAATAAAGTTCTGAATGACCTTTCAGTTAGGACAGCCCTTTTTTTGTGTCTTATTAATTTATAAAAGTTCCGTTTACTGAAACCTGAACGGAAGTTCCATGCGGTGCGCTTCCAGAAGTTCCTGGTCTTTGAGAATTTGTTCCACAGGACCGTCTGCAATAATTTTTCCATCAGAAAGAAGAATGACCCGTGAACAGGTGTCCAGAATCATATCCAGGTCGTGGGATGTAATGATCTTTGTCTGTGGCAGAGCGTTTACAATGTTTATTACCTGGCGGCGGTTATAAGGATCCAGTGTAGAAGTAGGTTCATCCATAAGGAGGACCTTGGGCTCCATGGCAAGAACAGTTGCTATTGCCGCCATGCGTTTTTCGCCGCCCGACAAAGTATGGTTGTGACGGCTTTTCAAATCTTTTATGTTAAGGCTTTCAAGAATTTTATCAGCCTTTACTTCAGCTTCATCTTTACGCATACCGTAATTTACAAGTCCGAAAGTAATGTCTTCTACAACAGTAGGCATGAACATCTGATTGTCGGAATTCTGAAAAACAAAGCCAAGAGTTTTGCGGATTTCTTTCAGGTTCTTTTCACATACTTCCTTTCCGTCCACAGTAACTGTGCCTTCAGCCTTGAGAAGTCCAAGAAGGATTTTCATTAAAGTGGATTTTCCAGCCCCATTTGCCCCGATAAGACCAACAGCTTCGCCTTCGTCTATTTTGAAACTTATGTGTTCGAGAATTGACCGTGATTTTTCATAGGAAAAAGAAACATCAGAAAAGGATATCATAAATGGCAGCTCCTGCAAAATGTGTGATTATAGTTCCAAGAATTTCCGCAACATTAAAGAATCTGGAAAGCAGGATTAGTCCTGAAACAGAAAGAAAGAATGCCCAGCTTTTAAATACAGAATGTTTTCCGCGGCAGCAGGCATAAAAATAGTTTCCGTTATAACCGCGCAAAATCATTGCCTGGTAAAGTTCGTCGGCACGGTCAAAACTCCGCAGGAACAACTGTCCCAGAAAAGAACCCCATGCCGAAAAATGAATGCCTTTCTGGCCGGGAGCTCTAAGATGATAAGCGTCCAGCATAACGGCAACTTCATCTTTCATAACATAAATATAACGCCAGGTTAAAAGAAAAACCGTTACTATAAGTTTTGGAACGTGAATACGGCGAAGTGTTCCGCAAAGCTCATCAACTTTTGTAGTTTCTGCAAAAACGTAAGAAGCAGAAAGACAAAGTATTCCTTTTATAAGCAAAGTGATAAGGGAAACAACACCGCCACGGACAGTAAAAAGTCCTGCAACATCAAAAGGTGTTTTATCGACAAACGGATTTATAATTCCTGTCATCAGAATCAAAGGAAGGACAAATGCCGTTGCCTTGAAGCAGCGGAAAAAACTTATGTCTGCCAGTCTGAACATAATGACAGGATAAAGAAAAAAAGGAATAAGCCCTGTTACATCATATTTTGGAAAAGAAACTGTAGTAAAAATAAAAACTGCTGTAACAGCAAGTTTTGCAAGAGGGCTTAAGTTTTTCATCAGGCTGCGGTGTTTTCCTTTTTACGAAATACTCTGATAAGAACCGAAACTGCAACGGCAATTGCTGCAACAATTAATGAGCCGACAATTCCTGAAAGCGATGTTCCCGCTTTAGATTCGCTTTCAGGAAGATTGTAATCAGGAAGGAATGAAGTGTGGTCTTGAACCGAAGAAGCTCTGTCTGCAGCCTCTGAAACATAGCCGAAGTTTTCTTCATCAAGTGCCAGGTTTTCTGCATAGCCTTCTTCTGCATTTCCAAAAAGTGACCACTCAAGTCCGTCGGGATGAGAACTTGCAAGAAGAGAAAATCCGCCGGCAGTAAAAAGTGCTGTTAAAGCCAGAACAATAAGTGTAGCACGGAAGGAAAGTTTTCCCTGCCGTTCACCTTCCTTCTTTGGAAGCGAAAGAGACTCTGGTCTTGCTTCATAAATGAAAACCAGAACTGCAGCAGTAATAACGCCTTCAATGAGCCCGATTGCCAGATGAATTGGCTGCATGAGGGCACAGAAAGTTCCAAACGGAATTTCTGTAATGCCCGAAAGGCTTGTTTCAAGCACAACAGAGAAGGCACCACATTGAAGTGTAATCATACATCCCAATACAGAAGCCAGGATTATTTTTACACGTCCTGGCTTTTTCATAAATGGGCGCCAGAAAGCAAAGTAACCAAGGAAGCAGCCGTAGAAAGCCATGTTCCAGCAGTTTGCTCCAAGTGCCAGAAGACCGCCGTCTGCAAAGAAAAGTCCCTGAATTGCAAGAATAATCAGCATGGAAATGAAGCCGGCAAAAGGACCAAGAATTGCGGAAAGAAGGAAGCCGCCGCAAAGGTGCCCTGAACTTCCTGTTCCCGGAATGGTGTAGTTGATCATCTGCCCTGCAAAAACAAGAGCAGCACAAACTGCCATCATAGGAATTTTGTGAGAATCATTTTCTTTTTTGATTTTAAAAACTGAAACTCCGACAGTAACTGTTGTTGCACCGTACATTACGGCCGCAACAGCTGGTGCCAGAAGTGCATCTGCCATGTGCATAGTGAAGTCTCCTAAAATGTTATAATCGTATTTTTTCTTCAACTTCCTGAATACTCATGCCTGTTTCACGGGCAATTCGGGAAACATCATCATATTCAAATTTTGAACGCTCAGTTCCGTAACCGCTTACAATCTTGTTGCGAACCGGTCCCCATTCAGTTTCAATGGTTTCCATTCTGCGGTTCAAAACATAACGTTCAAGGCGTGCCTGACGGATTCCGTTTGTCGTTGTGTGATGAAAAATTTCCCGAACCATTTTTTCTGCATCTGCTTCTTTACAAAGAAGACGCATCAAAGTTCCAGGACGCTGTTTTTTCATTCCGACAGGAACTGTATAAACATCAAGGGCGCCTGCTTCAAAAAAACGTTCCATTGCAAAACCGATTTTTTCTGCAGTCATGTCATCCAGATTAAAACTCAGTTCCAGAACATCGTCTTTCTTTGAAGGAGTTTCTCCAAGGCTTACACGCACACAGTTAGCACGTTCAAAATCTTTCTTCCCCATGCCGTAACCGATTTTTTCAATTTTCATGAGCGGCATTTCACGGAATTCCGAAACAAAATATTTAAGAAGTGCCGCTCCGGTTGGGGTACAAAGTTCGCCTGAAACGCTTCCGCCGTAAACAGGAATTCCTTTCAGAATATTTGCTGTGGCGGGAGCCGGTACCGGCAATATGCCGTGAGCACATTTTACAGTGCCGCTTCCAACATGAACTGGACTTGCGTAAACCTTCTCCACATTCAGTTCTTCCATAAGCAGGCAAACCGCTGTAACATCGGCAACAGCGTCTTTTGAACCAACTTCGTGGAAGTGAATGTCTGTAACAGGTTTTCCATGAACTTCACTTTCTGCCTGAGCAATAATGGCGTAAATATCCATGACAGATTTTTTTACATTTTCAGAAATGTTCAGATGGTCGCAGACAATGTGCCGGATTCCGTCCATAGAATTATGTTCATGGTGATAATGATGTTCTTCGTGATGGTGATCATGCATGGTTTCATCTTCTTCCTGACCGTGAACCAGCACCGACATGTGACTGCCTGTAATACCGCACTTTTCACTTTTTTCAAGCCGATACTCAATACCTTCAAGCCCAATGGAATTCAGCTTTTGGACAAAGGCATTTTTATCTTCTACAAGTTCAAGAAGGGCTGCTGTAAGCATATCGCCTGCAGCTCCCATAGAACAGTCAATATAAAGTGTACGCATTGAAACTCCTACATATGATTAATACGGCTGGCGAGGAAGCCGGCACCAAAACCGTTATCGATGTTTACAACAGAAATGCCGCTGGCACAGGAATTCAGCATACTCAAAAGTGCCGAAAGCCCCTGAAAACTTGCCCCGTAACCTACACTTGTAGGCACTGCAATAACAGGACAGTCTGCAAGGCCGCCCACAACGCTGGCAAGTGCCCCTTCCATTCCTGCAATTGCAATAATCACACGTGCGCTCATTATATCATCCATATGGGCAAGTAGTCTGTGGATTCCGGCTACTCCCACATCATAAAGTCTTGTTATATCGTTTCCAAAAGCTTCGCAGGTAAGAGCGGCTTCTTCTGCAACAGGCATATCACTTGTTCCGCCTGTACAGATAACAATTTTTCCTTTACCGTCTTTTACAGGCATTTCGCCCGCAATTCCCACCTGAGGAAGTTCAAAATATTTCAGATCATCAATTTCTTTTTTAACTTCGGCTGCTTTTTCTGGAGACATACGTGTTATAAGGATTGTTTTCTGACCTGCCTTTTTCATAGTCTTACAGATACCAGTAATCTGTTCTGAAGTCTTTCCTGCCCCGTAAATTACTTCCGCAGCGCCCTGACGAATGCTTCTGTGGAAATCGATTTTTGCATAATCTATATCTTCGAAGGGAGCTTTTTTAATAGAAAGAAGTGCGTCATCAACTGACACCTGACCGTTTTTTACCTGTTCCAAAAGTTCTTTAATATTCATTTTGACACCCTTGTTTCAAGACTAAGTTTGCTGTACCACGGACTTAAAGCTTTTTCTACTTCATTCCAGCGGCGTTTCATTTCATCCATCTGATTTTCTGTAATCTGAATAATGCCAAGCCCCCTATCTCTCTGCCTGATTCTGAAATCATTGAATCCAAAATTAAAAAGGATTTTTTCTGTATCTTCCACCTGGCGGAGATTTTCTTTTGTAAGACGGCAGCCTGTATTTATTCGGGTCGCAAGACAGGAATAGGCAGGCTTGTTCCAGGTGAAAAGTCCTGCTTCTTTTGAAAGTTTTCGGATTTCAGATTTTGTAAGTCCGCAGTCGTGGAGCGGAGATAAAACTTCCAGTTCCTGAAGTGCCTTAAAGCCAGGCCTGTCACTTATGTCGTCGGAAGCATTTGTACCGTCCATAAGGATTGTAAAACCGTCTTCTTTGCAGACGGCTTTTATTTCTGTCATAATTGAGATTTTACAAAAGTAACAGCGGTTGGAAGGATTTTCTGCAATCTTTGGATTTTTCAATACATCCAGTTCCAGAACTTTTATATTTGCATTCAGTTCTTTTGCAAGCCGAAGTGCATCTTCATATTCAAACTGGGGCTGAAAATCGGTTTTCACATAATAAGCGCAGTATGGGATTCCCGATTTAATTAATTCAGACAACAAAAAAGCAGAATCGACTCCGCCAGAAAAGGCCAGAGCCGCTCCGCTTGAACATTTGGTTTTAAAATATTCCTGAAGACTCATTCTATCCATTAATATACACTACCAGTGGCCGGATGCACCACCGCCACCTGAATGACCGCCGCCGCCATGGAAGCCTCCGCCAAAACCACCACCGCCAAAGCCTGACGAATGAATTGTAACGTGAGGGTTACCCACATATGGGCGGCGCTTTGGTCTAGGGCCGTGACGCCCCATTAAGTTCCAGATGAAAATGCCCCAGATGCCGTAGCGCTGCAAAAGTGAAGAGAACACAATAAGTGACCAGACCAGAATAAAAATCATGGCGAAAACTGCAGCGGCAGCATCGTCGCCACTGGCAGCTTCTGATTCTTTAAGCTGATTTTCAGTTTCAACATCGCCTACAACAACACCGCCTATGGCCTTTACGGCTTTAGAAATGCCTTCGCCATAATCGCCTTCTTTAAATTCTGGAATAATGATGTTACGGATAATGATGCCGCATTTTGTATCGGTCAATGTGCCTTCAAGGCCGTAACCAACTTCTATGCGCACCCCCCGTTCATTATATGCAACAAGAAGAAGAACGCCGTTATCCTGTCCTTTTTTTCCAAGTCCCCATTTTTCAAAAACATCATTGGCGTAAACTTCCAGACTTTCGCCCTGAAGACTTTTTACTGTCAGAACTGCAATCTGGACTCCGCTCTGTTTTTCAACGGCAGCAAGATATTCTTCTGCTTCCTGACGTTCCCGTGAACTCATAAGTTTTGCATTGTCATTTA
>JAHBAD010000051.1 GCA_018385395.1 Treponema sp. | reverse complement strand
GCTGTTATTATGTCGGCAGCTGAAGGCATAATGGCCAGCTTAGGTCTCTATTCAATTAAATTTTTCGATAAAAAAGGCGGGTACGAGTCCCGGCGTTTTTTTTTTTTAATTTTTTTAAGAAAAAGCGGGGGCTGCCCAATTTTAATAAAGGGGTACAGACCCCTGTTTGACCCCTGTCTAACCGAAATGGAGTAAAAAATGTCAGATTTCGTATTCAGAATGTCACCGAATGTTATTTTAGGTTCTTATACAACTTCCCGCCTGGCCCAGCTTTGCCGCGAATGGGGAACTCGTTACCTGGTAATTATGGACCCTATTCTTCAGGAAGTAAAACTTGCCGAAAAAATCATTCAGAATCTGAATGAACGCAAGATCGAAAACTTCACTTTCAGTGACTTTTCTGACGGATGTTCAACAAAGACGCTTCAGCGCGCTCTTACACTTGCAAAAGAAGGTCATATCCACGGGATTATCTGTGTTGGCGGACTTAAAGCAATGAATATCGGTCGTATGGTTTCGGCTTTGTTTAATGAAGTTCACGATATGTACAATTTTATCGATGGTGCTGTACCAAATACAGCAGCTCTTCCTTGTATCTGTGTACCTACAACTTTTCGTTCTCCTTTTGTATTTACAAGTGAATGTCCTATTATTGATTCAAGATGCAATCAGCTTAAGCTTGTTCATATTCAGAATAATATCGTAAAGCTTGTACTTGAAGATCCAAATATGATGCTTACTTTGACAGAAAACCAGCGCACTGCAATGATGCTGGAGGTTCTTTGTCAGGCAGTTGAAGCATATATTTCACAGAAAGAAAACTTCTTCAGTGATATGTTTGTTGAAAAGGCTGTAGAATTAATCGGTTATGCAATGGATGGAGCAACATCACTTGAAATAACAACTCCACAGGAAATTCTTCTGGCTCAAGGTGGCATCATGACCTCTATTGCAAATGGTGCAAGCGCCCTTGGATTAGCATCTCTTCTAAGTATGACAATAAGTGCCCGCTATAAGATTTCAAAATCACTTATTTCAACTATCTTATTTCCATATATTATTGAAGATGCTGTTCAGTTTAAGGCTGAACGTCTTGCAAAACTTGCCCGCATTATGCGTGTGGCTACTGACGAAATGGAACAGGAAGATGCAGCTCGTGCACTGGCAGAAAATGTCCGCCAGCGCATTGCTCAGGCAAATCTTCCGGCCCGTCTCAAAGACCTTCAGCTTACAGTTGATCAGCTGGCTCTTGCCTGTGAAGATGCCGGTCAGATTGAAATTGTAAATAAACTTCCACGTTCAATGACGGCTGATGATCTGTTTGATCTGGTTAAACTTGCTTACTAAGCAGATCTGGGTGGGATAATGATAGAACCGACAAAACTCCAGGAACTTTCAGGCGGCCAGAAACGCCGTAAACTTGCGCTTACCTTTGGAGCTCTTGAGCGAGACATTGCTGGTATTGCTGAAAAAGGAACCGAATATTCTTTCAAAAGTATGCCGCGGGAGACTTATACAAAAAAAATTGCAGAAGTTCTTCTGAAAGATGAAAAACTTCCTTCTGAAGCGGCAGAAGAAATCCGCAGACTTATTTCTGCAGAGCCTTTTGATGAGCTTCGTCTTTGTAATGTATGCCGTAACCAGCTTTTAAAAATAATCGGAACTTTTCCAGCGGAATGGGACCTGGTAATTGCCCCTCATGCAAATCCCGTAGATGAAAATGGTACTGTCCGACAGCGTCAGTTTTATCCGGGAGTTGCAGTTTATGCAGAAGATATACGTTCTCCTTTTAATCTTGGAAGTATATTTCGTACTGCAGAAGGAATGGGAGCTGAAAAAGTGATTATTTCGCCTTTGTGCGTAGATCCTGAACAGCCTCGTGCAGTGCGAAGCGGTATGGGGTGTATCGAAACTATGGGATATGAGCGTATGGCAATAGAAGAATTACCGGGGTCTGTCCCCGTTTTCGCACTTGAGACCGGTGGTACACCAATAGATGAGTTTGAATTTCCAGAAAAAGGTATTTGTATAATTGGAAGTGAAGAACTTGGGGTCAGTCCTCAGGCATTGAAACGTGCAACTTATGGACGCGTAACAATTCCTATGATAGGGCTTAAAGCAAGTCTGAATGTGGGAGTCGCTTTCGGGATCTTGATGCAGAAGTGGTGCGAATCTCTGGAAAAACGCCGATAAGGTGGATTTTTGTTTTTTAGCGGAGAGTTTTTACAAAGGCTTCTTCAGCCATGTTTGCAAGTTTACTGAATTTTTCTTCGGTAATGATGTTAAATTGACGCAGAATCGATTTATCAATCTGATAAAAATCAACTGTTTTCTCAATGTAACGGCTCATCATATCTGCAATGTAAATAATTGCAACTGACTTGGAAATGTCACGAGGAGCATAAAGAGGATCGTGGTGGTAGAGAATTGCGCCGCACAAATCTTCAGGGAGGTTCCATTTTTTAGCAATGAGATATCCCATATGTCCGTGGTTGATTCCGGCTGCAAGAGAGTTGATTGCCGTAAATGGGTAGTTTGAATCTTTTAATGTACTTGTAACAGCTTCCATTTGATTTGTGCTTGCTGTGCTGAAAAGTACACGGCCAAGGTCGTGAAGCAATCCTTTAACAAAAATCTCCTCTGAGACTACAGAATCTTCTGATGCCAGGTTTCTTGCAAGATTATACGAATAAAAAGCGATTCGCGAAGAATGTTCCCAAAGATTGAATTCATCATCAAGGGTTGTAATATAGCGAAGCATCTGGTTTTTTTTGCTGTATAAAAGTCGGAGTGTGTCCATTCCAATAATTTCAAGTGCCTTCGGCAGAGAAGTGCAAGGAATACGCATTACAGAATTGACATATTGAAGGGCAATTAGCGAAAGGGAAATATCTTTACTAACTTTTTTGGAAATAGCAGGGATTGAGATTTCAGGTTCGTTGAGAAGATTATTGATTTCCTGAAGTTTATGTTCAAAAACAGGAATTGTATCAACACTTTCTGCAAAACTTTCGGAAAGTTCTTTGAGAGCAGCATCAGTATCTTTGTTTACCGGAAGAATGATACGTGTGATTGTTTCCCCGTTTTCAGAGATAACCTGGTAATTTTCCTCAGTCAGCCCGATTTTTTCAAGCATAAGGATAATAATCACAATTCCAAGACCGGCCCCTTCGGAATCATCAAGAATTTTAGAATAAACTTCATCAACGGATCTGTATTTTTTTGCACGGGCAAGTTTGTCATGAATACGTTTATATTCAAAAAGAGTAAGTTCCCTGTTGTTGTGGATTTCAATTTTAATCTTGTCTTTATATTCTTGAAGAACAAGCCGTACAAAAAGTCCTTCTTTTTTTTGAGTCAGAAGCCAGTAATCAATGTTTTCAAGAGTATCTTTTTTGAAGGAAGACATTCCTTTTTCGTAATCTTCTTCGTTATTTATATCCAGTCCTTTCTCTTTGAAATAAATCCATTTTGTATTTGCTTTTTTTGCGTTAGTAACAAGTTCACTCAGACAATAGCTTAAGTAAACGGACATGTGTTCATGGTGGCATTCTGACAGAAAGGTTGTCAGGACATCCTGCATGTACATTTCCATTGTATGTGGAAGCGTATAGGTGGTAATAGAAATTGGCAACCACAAACGGATTGAGGATTTAATTTTTTCTTTGTCAATTGCTCGTTTATTATCTTCCAGCATAATTTGTCTAATTTCTCCATTTTATCACACCAAACATAAATTGAAAAGTGCATTCATTAGGAGTATTCGTTGGAGGGGACAGACCCCTCTTGAAAACAACAATTCAACATAATAGGGGTCTGTCCCCTCTTGAATAGGGGTCTGTCCCCTCTGATCCCCTCTTGAATAGGGGTCTGTC
>JAHBAD010000039.1 GCA_018385395.1 Treponema sp. | reverse complement strand
ATGTTAAAATATGCTTATGAAAATAGTTTTTGTTGTTATTCCAATGTCTCAGGAACCTTCTGCTGCTTATTACAGACCCAAAGACAATCCTGAACTTTCTTATAAAGGTAAAGTACGTTTCTCAATTAACTCAGTTCTTGCCTGCAAAATGCAAAAAGATGAAGAAGTAAAAATTGTT
Source organism: Treponema sp. (assembly GCA_018385395.1). Lineage (GTDB taxonomy): Bacteria > Spirochaetota > Spirochaetia > Treponematales > Treponemataceae > Treponema_D. The sequence continues at coordinate 19,632 of JAHBAD010000039.1, read as the reverse complement.
CGTTTCATCAACACTTATAAAACAAAGAACGAAAAAAACAATTCACTTGAATACGCCAGAATGTATGAAGAAGAACTGAACTCCATTAATAAAAAAATCGGAGCAAAAATTTCATACAGTGATATACTAGAAGATTTTGATGAAACCCGCTCTGTTCATAAAAAAAGATTTGTCCAGGCTATCAAACAGCTGGAAAAAAATTCCGAGCTTTATGCCGAAATCACTTTCGGACAAAAAACAATGGTTCCACTAATTTTCTCAACCCTTACCTTTGGAGAAAAATTTTTCAATTCCGACATTCAGTATATTGTTTATGGCCAGATAAAATTTATTCCAAATCCGAAATTTGTAGATGCTATAACAACTCCTTCTGAACGGCCTGTAAAAAAAGACCTTAACCATGCTGTTCTTTATGACATAACAACTCTTTTCTATTTGAATAATATGGCAATTGCTATGGACGCACCTGATGAAAAATCAGCAGTAGCACTTGTGGAACGTTTCTTTTCTTAACACTGGAAAAATAATGACTGCAAAAGAACTCGAAAAACAAATAAATATAACAACAGAAAAATATTTCTCTATTAAAAACAATCCTCATGAAAAAGAAAAACAGGTATTTCTGTTATGGAAACAGTTTATAAAGTATCCGTCTCTACAATATCCAATTCTTTATAAAAACTGCAATTTTAGGGATGCTCTATACAATGCAGCTGTCGATGTTTTCAAAAAATATATTATTGAAGAAAACTTTAATCCTGAGAAAGGAAAAATTTCTTTTCTTCTTAATAAATCTCTATCAAATGCAAAAAAAAGTATTATTGACAAAAATATAAAAGAAGAAAAAAAAATCAGGGCGAGCGAAAATGCTCTTAAGGAAAAACTCAAGCAGGAGCAAAACAATTTTCTTTCAGACAGAGATGATGTTACTCCTGACATAATTTTTACTTTTCTTAAATCTACTGATACTGGTTTGGATTTTTTTACTCATACAAAAACTTCGAAAGAACGTTTAAATTCTGACATTGAATGGGTCAAACAAATTCTAACACATACCTGGCATCCGGGAATTTTATCTTTTGAAGACAAAAAACTTTCCTGTTATAAATTTGTCTCCTTTAATCTTTTAAACGAAATTGTCACTTTCCGAAAAGAAACTCATTCAAAAAAATATTCTCAGTTGAAACTGGCAGAAAAATGTGGAAGAGAAAAATCAAGTTACAATAAAACACGGGATCGTTACGCAAAAAGTTGTATCAAACACGGAAATATAGAAAATGATATTATCCTGTTTACTTTGGGAAATACTTTAATCAAATTCAAAAAGCCGGAAGAATTTTGTAAACAGATAGCATGCAGGAAAATATAATGCAGAAAAAAACTAAAAACATCTTAGAGATTCTGAATAAGAACCTCGTGAAAAAAGAAGACGCCGTAAGGCTTTCTCTTCTAGCTGTACTGTCAGGAGAAAATATTTTTTTCTATGGAAAGCCTGGAACTGTAAAAAATATAACATGCAATCGCATTGCAAAAGTTTTCAAAGAAAAACCTGAATGTTTTACATATTGCCTTTCCAAGGGAACAGAGTCTCTTGAACTAAAAGAGAATAAAGTCCTACTCTCAAATTCGTCAATTGTTTTTCTTGACGGCATCTGGAATGCAGAATCGCGAACCTTAAACGAAATACTACATTTTCTCGAATCTGAAAAAAATATTCTTTTCGCCTGTGACACAGTTCTTCCCCCATCAAAAGATTTCTATCCATTATGGGATTATTTCACACTGAAAATTCCTGTAGATGATACCGGCGACTTTAACTCTTTTCTTGAAATGGCCCAGGCTAAAAAAAATTATCAGATCACAATTCCGGAAGGGCTCCTTTACACTTCAAAAAACGTAAACACAATTCGAATAAAATCACAAAATATCAAACCATCTGTTCCAGTTGAAAATGCTGTTTTTTTCATAAGAAAAAAAATGTTTGAAAATCACATTACCTTTTCTGATCAGAAATGGCAGAGTATTTTTAATCTTCTCAGAACATGCGCTTTTCTGAATAACCGGAATGAAATAAATCTCATGGATCTTCAGATTGTTGAATATTGCATTTGGGACGAAAACCTTCCATTTGAAAAAGCAAAAGAAATTGTTGAAGCCTCTGTAAAAACATTCTGTAAAGAATATCCTATTGATAAAAATCTGCATTCAAATATTCAGAATATGATTTCAGATTTTCTCACAATTAAACCACAGGCAATGGACAAAGCTCTTTTTGTTACCCAGCACGGAGACAATTCTTATTATTCTTTTATCTCAAACTCAGACAACAAAACATATTACTTGAAAAGAAATCCTTCGGGTTATTATGATTCAGATTATTTTGAAATCTGGGACCATAACTTCAAAAAAAGTTTTCAAGTTTATATTAATCTATTTGATATAAAAAATGGAATCATTCTCTGGACACCGGCGAAAAGTTTTATTGAACATTCAGGTAAATTGAACATGAAAGAAAATTTTACCACTTTTAATTCAGAGATTGAAAACTTATATATAACCATAAATTCAAAAATCATTGATGCCAAAACTGAATACCAGAAATTGATGAATGAAGAAGCAGAGAAATATTCTGATAACCTTTTTGCCGATGAAAATTTTGTGGATATACTTATTTCCAAAGCTTCTGATCAGGTTTCAAAATTTCATCAGTTCAAAATCGCTCTAGATAAAATAAAGGAAAGTTATGAAAGATAAAAAAGAAAAATCACCGGCACGTTCTTCTCTTGGTGCTTTCGAAGCGCTGTTTCAGTTAAAGCAGGAATTTCCTGAATGTCCGGAATATTCAAGTCTTACTGAAAAGGATAAAGCTTTTTTTATCGTTTTCCTTTTGCGTTTTCGTGAAAACCTTAAAAAAACAAATATGTATTCTTTTTCCTGGTACCAGCATGCAAGGGAAATCCGTAATGAATACGCACACCTTACAGATAATCTAAGCCTTCAGGATTTTGAATTCATTTCCCATATGTATAATTCATGGATCGATGACGCTCTTTTTGACTTATACAAAATATGTGAAAAAAATTTCGGAGAGAATCCTTCAATAAAAAAATATTCATCACAAATCAAACTTGATAAAGACACAGTAAGGAAAAAATCTGAAAGCATAAATGAAAAATTAATTTTCCCTCTCCCAGAAAATCTTTTGAAAAAATTTTCATCAATTTCCATCAAAAAAAATTCTGAACTAAAATCAGACTACAAAAAAATTGTTCGTCAGTTACGTCATAAAAAAAACTTTGAAAAAGTTGGAGTCTGGACATTCCAGGATTCTCTTACACTGTTCAACAGTCTTTATAAAAATCCCGAAGTTGGTAAGTACTATGACGAATACAATCCCGAAACATGCCTTCTTAATAATCTCCGTCTTTATTCAAAAAACTATGAAGATGGAATTCACCTTGATTTCTCTGAAATAAGAAATGATTTTTTCTATTACGTTTTAAAACTTCCTGAAGGAATAACTGATATTGATTCTCTTGCTTTTGATTTTAAATTTCTTTCAAAAGTAACTCGTAATCCAAAACTAAAAAAACATGTTTTTTCAAAATTCAGATTCAGCATGATTATTTTACCTGATTCACTTCTTTCTGTTTCACAAGGAGCTTTTGCAAATCTTCCCGATGAAACAAAAATCATTTTTGGAGATTCCATTCAGACGATTTCTCGCCTTGCCTTTTATAATTCTTCCTCTTCCTGTGTCAAATTCCCATTGAATAAAAAATTGAATATTTTTGAAGGAGCCTTCGACTTGTTCCCTCCTGATCAGAAATCTGAAAACATAAAGCATACTACAATATTTTATGACGGTGTTAATCTGACAAATGCCTTAAACTTTGAAAATCTTGAAAATCATTTTACACAAGGAATCCAGCCTGATTTTCCTTTGGATTCCACTTTCGATTTTTTTAAGGCCCTCTCGGATGAAGACCTTCACGCCTACAGCCTTCTTGGAAATAAGGTTTTCATTAAGCAAACCTATTTTCAATTAAAAAATAAAAGGGACAGAATAAACGACATTCTCATGGACGCCGGGCACGAAAATAAATATATTTCTCTGGATGATAAAAACTATCTTGAGTTCTCAAAAAAATTGGTTTTATATTCTGATGGGAAAATGGAAGAAAAAAACGGAACTTATTATTTATGCTCCGCTGAAAATTTTTGTTCTGAATACTATGAGAATTCTCTTATCACTATGAACAAACATAAAATTTACTTTGTCCGCGGTATAAGGGAAAACGGAAAAATAAAAGGCGGTATCGGCTATGAAATTTCCGGTAACCGCCCTGTTATGGTGAAGTTTATTTAGTTTTCTTTTTCTTAATACTCTAAAAAACTAATTATCGCTGTGAATTGTCAAAGCTTCTTCTTTTGTTGCAGCTTTCCAGTACTGACTGCGTCCAATACCGACACCAATTTCACCGCGCATTTCAAGAGTATCTACCGGATATTTTTTGCTTTCACCTGCTTTGTGGAAAGTTATTTTACATTTATAACGGTTTCCATCCTGAGGATTTACAATTCTTCCGCCTGACCATTTTCCGTCAGAATCTTTTTTCATATTGTAGATCCAGGTTGTTCCAACAACTGTCATTTTGCTCATATCACCTTTTACAGGGAAATCATCGTAAGGTCCTTTTCCTTTTGTGTCATATGCCAGAACATCATCAGGCTGTGCTGCATTGTGAACAATTTTTCCTGAAAGAATGCCATTTGCATCTACTGTAATTTCCCAACCAGCTGTTGCTTTTCCAGTCTTTTCATCGTAACTGATCCAGTATCCTTCGCATGGATCTTTTGCAAAACAAAGGGCAGCTGTCATAACCATAAGTGCTGCCAGAATAAGTTTTTTCATTAAAAATTTCCTCCTGAGAAATCTCTATTATCTCTAATACTTTCATTATATTATAAGTTTCGATTTTTAGCAAATAAAAGCGGGCGTTGCGGGCGGCGTTTGAGCCCGCAGAGGGGGTAGCGGACAAGACCGGAGCCAGGGGCGAGGACTTGGGAGCGAGGGGGAGTCTTCCCCCTTACATTTCTTCTATATAAACAGTACAATGAAATACTCTCTTTAATTATATTTAAGGACTTTCGTATGAATAAAATTATTGAAAAAAGACAGTTATCAGAAGCTGTTTTCTACATCAAGTTTGAAGCTCCGGACATTGCAAAAAACCGCAAAGCCGGACAGTTTCTGATTGTAATGGTTGACCAGGATCTTACTGAACGTATTCCTCTTACAATTGCCGATGCTAACGCCGAAGAAGGATGGGTTGCAATCGCTTTCCAGCCAATCGGTGCCTCTACTATGAAACTTGCTCAGCTGAATGAAGGCGACTACATTGGTGGAGTTCTGGGACCTCTTGGTACTCCAAGTGTTATCGAAAAATATGACCGCCCTGTTGTTTGTGTTGGTGGTGGTTTCGGTACAGCTCCTCTTTACCCAATCGTTCAGGCTCTTAAAGCTGCAGGTAATAAAGTAATCCTTATTGAAGGTACACGTACAAAAGACCTGCTTATTTTTGTTGATGAAATGAAAGCTGTTTGTGATGAAGTTATCATCTGTACTGATGACGGTTCCGAAGGACGCAAGTGCCTGGTTACAGAAGTTCTTGATGAACTTTGTCAGAGCCAGACAACTCCTGCAGAAGTTATCGCTATTGGACCTCCAATCATGATGAAGTTCTGTGCTGCAACAACAAAAAAATACAACGTTAAAACAACTGTTTCCTTGAACACAATCATGATCGACGGAACAGGTATGTGTGGCGGATGCCGTGTAAGCGTTGGCGGAAAAACAAAATTCGTTTGTGTTGACGGACCAGACTTTGATGCCCACGAAGTTGACTGGGACAACATGATGATGCGTATGAAATCTTTCAAACCGGAAGAAGAAGCCGCAAAACACAAGTGCAACATAGGATTAAAAAACTAAGTTTTTTAATCCTGATTCACAATTTATAATTCACAATTATGAATAATTTTGGATTATAAAGTACTATGGGCTTACTTTCATATTATGCATTGTGAATTATGCATTATGAATTGAAAAGTTTGCCCGATAAAGGAGACCAAGATATGGAAGAACATAAATCAATCGAAGAGCTTTCAAAGATTGCTTCAGAAGAACTGAAGAAAATTGAGGGCAAAACTTTGACAAATAAAGATAGAATGGCTATTCCACAGATGGAAATGCCAAGCGGTGAACCAAAAGTTCGTGCACGCCAGATGACAGAAGTTGCTCTGGGTTATACTGCAGAACAGGCTGTTGTTGAAGCACAGAGATGTCTTCAGTGTAAAAACCAGCCATGTGTAAACGGATGTCCTGTAAACGTTCGCATTCCTGACTTCATCGCTGAAGTTGCAAAAGGAAACTTCAAAGGCGCCGTTGATATCATTAAAACAACTAACCTGCTTCCTGCAATCTGTGGACGCGTTTGTCCTCAGGAAAACCAGTGTCAGGGTCAGTGTACAGTTGGTAAAGTTTACAAGAACTCTGAAAAAGCTGTTTCTATCGGTCGTCTGGAACGCTTTGTTGCCGACTACGAAAGAAACAACAACCTTACAACAGTTCAGGAAGTTGCAGCTCCTACAGGTAAAAAAGTAGCCGTCGTTGGTTCAGGTCCTGCAGGTCTTACAGTTGCTGCTGACTGCCGCCGCGCCGGTCACGATGTAACAGTTTTCGAAGCTTTCCACAAAGCCGGTGGTGTTATGGTTTACGGTATTCCTGAATTCCGTCTTCCAAAAGAAATCGTTCGTAAAGAAGTAGAAAACCTTGAAAAAATGGGTGTTAAATTCGAATACAACACTCTGGTTGGACGCACAACTTCAGTTCAGCAGATTCTTACAGACAAAGGCTTTGACGCTGCTTTCGTAGGAACTGGTGCAGGACTTCCAAAATTCTTCGGAATCCCTGGTGAAAACTACATCGGTGTATTCTCTGCAAACGAATACCTTACTCGTGCAAACCTGATGAAGGCTTACGATACAGAACGCGCTGACACTCCTTACTACCACGCAAAGAACGTTGTAGTTTGTGGTGGTGGTAACGTTGCAATGGACGCTGCCCGTATGGCTCTCCGCCTTGGAGCTGAAAACGTTTACGTTGTTTACCGCCGTTCACGGGCTGAAATGCCAGCCCGCCGCGAAGAAGTTGCTCACGCAGAAGAAGAAGGAGTTATCTTCAAGTACCTTGAAAACCCTGTTGAAATCCTTGGTGACAAAGAAACAGGAAAAGTTGTTGGAGTTAAAGCTCTTTCTTATGAACTTGGTGAACCAGATGAAAAAGGACGCCGCCGTCCAGTTGAAATTCCAGGCTCAGAACACGAAATCCCATGTGATGCAGTAATCGTAGCTCTTGGAAACAACTCAAACCCGCTGATTCCAGCAACAACTCCGGAAATTGCAACAGACAAATACGGTCACATCACAGTTGATGAAACACAGGCTACAAGCATGACAAAGGTTTGGGCCGGTGGTGACATCGTTCTTGGTGCCGCAACAGTTATTCTTGCTATGGGTGAAGGCCGCAAAGCCGCCGCTTCTATCAACGAATACCTGGCTAAATAAACTTATAGCAAATCGCAGAAAGCACTCGTCTAAACGGCGAGTGCTTTTTTTTATATCTTGGTATACTTTTTATTTTTTTCCTTGCGTAATTTGGATTTTTAAACTAATTTTCAAGTATAAATTAAAGTTCAGGAGGTAACTGATGGACAAATTTACAAAAAGATCGGCAATCCTGGTGATTGTCCTTTCTGTAATTTTCATTCTGTTGATTCCACTTGGGATTTTTCTGGAAAATAAATTCGATGCAATCAACACACAGCTTATATTGAAGCAGGCCGCTGATGCTGCCAATTATTCTGACATGATGGGCATTAAAACCGCCCTTAAAACAGGAATTGTAATAATCAATATCTGCAAAATTATTATTGGTATTTTTATGATTCTCTTAGGAATTACAATCCTCAATAAAAATCTTCCTAAGAAAAATCAAAAGGAACCTGAAAAAATTGAATCAAAATTAAATGGAGAAGATAATGAATAAAACATCAAAAATCGTAGCCGGCATTATTGGAATTGTAATCGTATTCCTTCTGGTTTTCCTGTTCTGCATCCGTCCTTATGACAAACCGACATTTGCAGAAGTTGAATCAAACGAAACTGCTTTCCTTATTCCTTTGTTTTCGGACAACGGAACAAATACAGAAGATCAGGTAAAAATCGATTCTGAAAAATATTATCAGGAGCACATGGTTCAGGATAAACTTTTCCAGATTCCTCACAAATGGATCAAAACAGGTCGCTGGGTTCGTTCAGGACATTACGTTGATACAGTAAAAGTTATTAAAGTTTCTCGTACCCCAATTTCAGGCGTCTGGGAACCAAACTCTAATACTTCAATCAAACTGGAAACAAAAGAAAGTTCGGGCTTCCAGATTCCTATGGCTTACAACATTAAGATTACTGCAGAAGACTGTGCAAAATATTTGTACAACTATTCGCCAAGCAAAAAGCTTCAGGAAGTAATTGATACAAACATCAACAAATGGATTGTTGGTCAGATGAACGAACGTTTCCACGCTCTGAGCTATATGGAAGTTTCTGAAAACAAAGACAGAATCATCAATGATGTTGTTCTTGAAGCAAAAGATTATTTTAAAGACCGCGGTATCACAATTGAATCGCTTACAGCTTACGACGGTATTTACTGGGATGACAAAGCTATTGAAGACAGCATTTCAAAACTGGTAAATGCTCAGGCCACACAGCGCGCAAAAGATGAAGAGCTGAAAGTTACTCTGAAGCAGAAAGAAATTGATATTGCAAAAGCTGAAGCAAAAGCCGCTGTTGAACTTGTTGATGCAAAAAAAGAACGCGATAAGGCTAACCTTAAAGCTTCTACAATGAACGTTCTTAAACAGCAGCAGGAAATTGAAAACTCAAGAATCCTTGCCGAAGCTCAGGCTTCTGCTATTAAAATCGCCGCCGAAAAAGGTACTTCGGTTCCTGGTGGTCAGGCAACAACATTTGTCATCAACTCTGACTCTCTACAGTCACTTGGTCTCGGCGACCTGATGAAGCGCTAAACTCCTTCGGGAAACACAATCTCGCCTGCCTTTTCCATCTGGAGGGCAAGGTCAATAATTTTTCTCTGGGCGGCCATTACTTCACGTTTGTCCACAGTGGCCGGTTCCCTCAGAGAATTTTCTTTTTCACGAATCATCTGAAGATTATTTTTTGACACGTTAGAAAAAATGGCTTTTTTTACAGGCGTGTTGTCCATAAGCTTAACGGCAAAAGCCAGATCGTCTGTAGAACATTTGAAAAGAATTTTCTGAAGATCACGCTTATCCAGTAACGCCAGATCGTTGAACATAAACATGTTGGTGCGGATTTCATCAATTAATTTTTCTGATATTCCTTCCAGGCACTGGTCGCGGCCTTCGTCATTCAAAGGTTTCAGCGTCTGCGCACAAAACAAAATGCCGCGACGTCGCATTTCAAGAAGCTTCTTGTACTGTTCCTGGAACTCTGCAATCTTTGCATCAATCGTATTAATTTTAGTTACTGTCTCTGCGACGCTTTGTTTTGCCTTTTCCAGATCTTCTTTTGCCATAAATCAGATTTCCTGTTTCAAGTTATTTTACGATGTGCTTTTTGAAGAAAGCCACTTCGTCCTGGTTACAGACTTTTGCTTCTTTCAAATTCATATTTACGTGGAAAACATGCGCCATATATTCCTGGCCTTCTTCTCCGTAAATCTTACATTCAGTTTCAATGCCTTTTGATTTCAAAAATTCTGTCATAGGCTGAGCATTTGCCTTAAGAAAGTCATACTGTGCAGACATGACAAAAGTTGGCGGAAAATCCGAAGTAATGTTTCCAAGAACATCCAGCATTTTGATTTTTTCAGGACTCAGTTTTTTTCCAAGGTAGTCAATCTGAAGCGGATTTACGTTTAATTTTCCGCCGCCAGAATTATCGGTCTCCATGGAATAAAGACCGCAGTTCAAAGCTACTGCACGGATTTTTACTTCATCGCGTGGAACCTTAAAATCGAAAAGCTTTTCAAATTCCGGATTCGAATAAATTGCTGTGTAATGACTGTTCAGCTGGGCTCCTGCCGAATCTCCTACCACAAATACATTGTTTGTGTCCATGTAATACTGTTCGGCATTTTTTGAAATCCACTCAAAAACCTGATTGATTTCTCCAAGCTGCCACGGAAATTTAAAACGAGGAGCCAGATGATAATTAAAATTTACAACTGTAAAACCAAGGCTTGCCAGGTACATTCCATAATGAAAATATATTTCCTTTGTGCCGTAAACATAACCACCACCATGAATGCTTACAATTACAGGAAGCTTTTCACTTGTCCCTTTTGGATAGTAAACATCCAGAAGGTTATATTTTCCGCCGGCAGCATAAGGAATATTTTTTACTGCTGTAACATTTTCAGGCGCTACAAGATTTGCGTCACGCTTTGTGTCAAACTTTTTGCAATTCTTTCTAAAAATAAATGATACAATACTCATACATTAATTATACACTGAAATATCCCTCTTTCTAGTAAAAATCACTATTTTTCATTATTATTAAATATTATTTAGTTTTTTGGAGTTCATATGATCTTTTCACCAACAGAAATTGAAGAAACATTGAATATGTTCCTGCGCCATAAACTGGACGTACGCTGTATCACAATGGGTATTTCCCTTCTGGACTGCGCCGACTCAGATGCTAAACGCGCATGCGATAAAATCTACGATAAAATTATGAAAAAGGCCAGAAACCTTGTAAAAACCGGTCAGGATATCGAAAAAGAATTCGGTGTACCTATCATCAACAAACGTATTTCAGTTACACCAATCGCTCTTGTTGCAGGTGCTTCAAACGCAACAAGCTACGTTGAATACGCAAAAACTCTGGATCGCTGTGCTCAGGAACTTGGCGTAAACTTCCTTGGCGGATTCAGCGCCCTGGTTCAGAAAGGTATCACTCCTGCTGACCGCATTCTTATGAACTCTATTCCGGAAGCCCTGGCAGTTACAAACAATGTTTGTTCAAGCGTAAACGTTGGTTCTACAAAATCGGGAATCAACATGGACGCCGTAAAAATCATGGGTGATGTTATCAAGCAGACTGCAGAAGTTTCTAAAGACCGCGAAGTAAACGGCTGTGCAAAGCTTGTAGTTTTCTGTAACGCTCCTGAAGACAATCCGTTTATGGCCGGTGCTTTCCACGGTCCTGGAGAAGCCGACACAGTAATCAATGTTGGTGTTTCAGGTCCTGGAGTTATTCTTGCTGCCGCCCGTGAATACAAAGGCCGTCCTATCAACGAACTGGCCGACGGTATCAAAAAGATGGCATTCAAAATTACACGCATGGGTCAGCTGGTTGGTTCCGAAGCTGCAAAACGCCTTGGCGTAGACTTTGGTATCCTGGACCTTTCACTTGCTCCAACTCCTGCCGTTGGCGACTCTGTTGCACGTATTATTGAAGAAATGGGTATTGAAGGCTGTGGCGGTCCTGGAACTACAGCAGCCCTGGCAATGCTTACAGATATGGTAAAAAAGGGCGGTGTTATGGCTTCAACAAACGTTGGCGGCCTTTCAGGCGCTTTCATCCCTGTTTCAGAAGACGAAGGTATGATTAACGCTGTAAACACAGGTTCTATCTGCCTTGAAAAACTTGAAGCAATGACAACAGTTTGTTCTGTTGGTCTTGATATGATTGCAATTCCTGGCGACACACCTGCCACAACAATTTCAGGAATCATGGCCGACGAATTCGCAATCGGTATGGTAAACAGCAAAACAACAGCCGTTCGCATTATTCCGGCACCTGGCAAAAAAGAAGGCGACTGGGTTGAATTCGGCGGACTTCTTGGCGGAATGCCATGTATGAAAGTCAGCTCATTCGGATGTGCAGACTTCATCAACCGTGGCGGACGTATCCCGGCTCCTATTCATAGCTTCAGGAACTAGGTTTTGTCCTTGCCAATTTCGAAGAAATTGGCATTAGCAAGCGATAGCTTGCGCCGCTCCTATCCACAGTTTCAGAAACTAGATTTGGAACTGTTCCGGCTATCCGCGGTTCGGTAACCCTCATTCAAAAAAAAAGCTGTCTAATGTGAAAATTTTTCACAATAAGACAGCTTTTTTTTTGAACGCCTTCGGCGCCGCTCCTATCCAGGTTAGTATGTTTTCTTTAAATAAAAAAAGACTTCCTGAAAAGGAAGTCTTGAAAGTGGGCAGTGAGAGGATCGAACTCCCGACATTCTGGGTGTAAACCAGACGCTCGTACCAGCTGAGCTAACTGCCCGAATTATTCGCTAGGAATATTCTTAATATATCAAAAAACGCACTAACTAGTCAATAACTTCAGATAATATTTTTTAAATTTTAAATTGGATTTTTAGACATTTTAAACATTTAGTATTATAATTGATTAGTATGGCTGAAGCGAAACCTAGTGTTCTTGATCAGTACAACGATTTTCAGAACTCAGGACTTCTCTACCGCGTAGAGGACCTTAAGCAAGAAAACCGTGATCTGAACAGAGCTATTGAAGACATTGCACATTTAGTCTCATATACACACGTTGAAACCATGATTAATTATCTGGTTAAAATGCTGAATAACTATTTCATTCCGCAATCTATGTGTTTCTTTGTTCAGCCTCCTCGCGGAGGCGCTCTTCGCCAGTATTTCTACACAAACCTTAAACCTTCGGAAACACGCCTTTCAGAACGGAATTTTAAAATTCTTAAAGCTTACTTTGAAGCTTTAAATATTACTTCAACTAACGGATTTGCACACCCTTTTGATAGCATTAAAGATTTTATTACAGACATAATTCCACAGGATCTTCTTGATTTAAATCCAAAATACATTATTCCTCTTTTCGGTATTGGTGGTGTTTTCTCTATTGTTCTTCTTTCAGAAAAAGCTACAGAACAGGCCTATTCATTCTCTGAACTTTCTTACATTCACCGAATTTTTTCTGTTCTTTCAGTTACAATGCAGAATGGTCTTCATTACGAAGTTTCAATTACTGAACCAAAAACTGGTCTTTATACATACGATTATTTCAAAACCCGTGTAGAAGAATGTATCTCAACATGCCGCCGCTACAACCGCACAGCAGCCATGATGATTATCGATATCGACTTCTTCAAACACTTCAATGATACTTACGGACATCTTTGTGGAGATAAAGTTCTTGTTGCTCTGGCAAAAACTTTGAAACACACTGTCCGTGACAATGACTGTGTCGCACGTTTTGGTGGAGAAGAATTTTCTATTCTTTTAACTGAATGTGATCCGAAATATGTATTTGATGTTTGTGAGCGGATCCGAAAAGAAATCGAAAAAATCGCATTGATTGAAAAAGCTGTTCCATTAAAAATTACAGCAAGCATCGGTGCCTTCCTTATCGATAATAAAAGAGGATTGACACCAACCTATATTTTTAAAAAAGCCGATGATGCTCTTTACTTCTCAAAACAGCACGGTCGTAACAGAAGTACAATCTACAAACTTGGACTTCTGGAAGCCGCCGAACTCCTGCTCGGCAACATTCCTGAAGAATCTTAACAATCAATGCAGGCAATTATGTCTGCTCCTGTATCAAGAATATTTTTAATCAGAACATCTCCTGTTTTTACCGGTGCCTTTACCTTTGAACGCTTAACAACTTCCATGCATTCTTTCTGCAAATCACGTGGAATCTCTACAGATGATTTTGCAGGCACCATGCGAATTTTTCCGCCTTCAACCAGAACTGCACAAGTCAAAGTTCTTGTTGGATTTGTCAGTTCCTTTTCGGCATATTTTTCACCGCGGGGACAAGTGTTTCCTTTTACATCAAATCTTCCGTCCTTTTTTGTCACTTCCAGGGCACATCCCATTGGACAGATAATGCAGGTCATATTAATTGGTTTTTCCATAGATTCGTTAATCAATTGAGTCTCCTTCCATTTCACAGGAAACGGTTACTGGTCCCGTAATTTCTGAAACCGGTGTCTTCAGTTCGATTGTCTGCATTTCGCCAGGACGTACTACCATCTTTCTTTTTGAAGCAAGAACCTTTGAACCATCATATACTTTAATTGTTACATTTTTATATGAATCTGTAACACGGAACATAATGTCTGTTTTATCTTCAAAAGGAACTGAAATATGCTGGGGAACTGTGTAACGTACTCGGTTTCCCGGCATAATTGCAATCTGCTTTTCTTCTTTTACAGAATCTGCATTTTGTGCATACAAAGCGGCGTATTTTCCAGCAATTGTAGAACTTTGTGTTACAAAATCTACCAGATCGTGAACATGAACTGAGTTTCCGCAAGCAAAAATGCCAGAAATGTTTGTTTCCATCATCTGATTTACATAAGGACCTTTTGTAACAGGATCCATGGAAATATGTGCTGCATTTGCAATTTCATTTTCCGGAATAAGACCTACAGAAAGCAATAATGTATCACATTCTACGTATTGTTCAGTGCCTGGAACAGGTTTACGATGATCATCAACTTTTGCGATTGTAACGCCTGTCACACGGTCTTTTCCGTGAATCTTTACTACAGTGGTACTCAAGTGAAGCGGAATGTTAAAGTTATCAAGACACTGAGTTATGTTGCGCTGAAGTCCGGCAGAAAAATCCATTACTTCACACACCATTTTCACTTCAGCGCCTTCCAGCGTCATACGGCGCGCCATAATAAGCCCGATATCACCTGAACCAAGAATCACAACTTTTTTCCCGGGAAGATATCCGTCAATGTTTACAAAACGCTGTGCTGAACCGGCTGTAAAAATTCCTGCCGGACGAGTTCCCGGAATAACCAGGGCACCGCGTGTACGTTCACGGCAGCCTGTAGAAATTACGACAGACTTTGTTTTCAGGTTCATAAGACCGTCAATTGAATTGATTGCTGACACAGTTTTCTGCCCGCCGTCTTCCACGGACAGAACCATTGTATTCACCTTATATTCAATTCCCATCTCTTCCACTTTATTCGAAAAACGGGCGGCGTATTCAGGTCCTGTTAACTCTTCGCCAAAATAATGAAGTCCAAAACCATTATGAATACACTGAAGCAGAATTCCTCCAAGGCGGGCATCCCGTTCAAGAATCAAAGTATTTTTCGCACCGTTTTCTACAGCGCTGATTGCGGCAGCAAGGCCTGCAGGACCGCCGCCAATTACAATTACATCATAAAGCTTTTCCATTACTGCCCTCCTAGAATTCTCTCGACTTGCCCATGAGAACATAAGAAGCTTTTCCCTTCTTTGTTACACTGGTCATTGGAATGCCGGCTTCGCGGGAAAGAATTTCTGTTACACGTGGCGAACAGAATCCGCTCTGGCAGCGTCCCATTCCTGCCCTAGTACGGCGTTTTATTCCGTCCAGATCCAAAGCTCCAAGAGGCGAATGAATGCTTGCAACAATTTCGCCTTCAGTAATCATTTCACAGCGGCAGATAATCTGGCCGTAAAGTGGATTTTCTTTTATGAGTTTTTCTTTTTCTTCGCTGGATGCTTTTTTAAAAGAAGGAATTCCTTTACGTGTTGCAATAAAATCATTTTTCTTTTCGGCTTTCAGTCCGGCTTTAAAAAGAAGGTCAGTTACATATTCACCAACTGCAGGTCCAGCAGAAAGACCGGGAGAACTGATTCCTGCAACTGTTATAAGGCCGCGGACTTTTTCATCTTCTTCAATAAGGAAGTCATGCTTTACAACCGGATTTCCCTTTTCATCATAAGTTTCTGCTATTTCACGAATGCCTGAAAAAGAGTTGATTATGTTTCCCATCGGAATACTGTTCACAGTAAACAGAGCCTGTTTCACAATTTTTGCCTGAACTTCTGCTGTTGTTTCTGTCGAATAAAGATCCTTTCCTTCAAGATCATTCGCAGAAGGTCCTACAAGAATGTTTCCATCTACTGTCGGCGTAATAAGAACACCCTTACCCATTTTTGTGGGAGTCTGGAAAAGTGTGTGATGGACCATGTTCCCGCAGTTTGAATCAAGAAGACAATATTCGCCACGGCGCTGAATTATGCGGAACTTTCTGGCACCTGCCATTTCGCTTATTTTATCAGCTCCAAGACCTGCCGCATTTACAACGTATGCTGATTCAAAATCGCCGGCGCCTGTACTCAGGACAAATGTACCGCTTTCATTTTTTGTAATCGAATAAACCATAGCGTTTCTGTAAAACTGAACGCCGTTCATAACTGCATTTTCTGCAATAGCCCAGGTTGCCTCGTAAGGACTGGTGATAGACCCTGTTGGAACAAGAAGAGCTTTTGTGACGCAGTCCGCAATGTTCGGTTCCAGTTCCAGAAGTTTTTCGCGCCCTATTATTTCAAGTTTTTCCACACCATTTTCTTTTCCGCGCTGAAGCAAAGTTTCCAGAACTTTCTCGCCGTCTTCATCACTTGCAGTTACAATTGATCCGATATTTTTATAGTCAAAATTCAAATCTTTTGAAAGCTGAGGATAAAGGGCTGCCCCCCGCAGATTAAGCTTTGCCATAAGAGTATTCGGCTCAGGGTCATAACCCCCATGAACAATTCCCGAATTAGCTTTTGAACAACCGCAGGCAACATCATTTTCTTTTTCCAGAAGTGCCACTTTCAGATTATATTTTGACAGCTCACGGGCAATGCAGGCACCGGATATACCTGCCCCGATAATGGCAACGTCAAATTTTTCCATATCCATTTCCTCCAGGTGATTTTTTTCGTGTGTGTGTTTTGTTGTGTATGTGTTTTTTTATTTAACCCAGTCCCGTGACCTTTCTACTGCTTTTTTCCAGAAACTGTATTTTTCTTCACGTTCTGATTCTTCCATTTTTGGATCAAACACTCTGTCAATTTTCCAGACAGATTTTATTTCGTCTTTTGATTTCCAGAAGCCTGTTGCAAGCCCTGCAAGGAAAGCAGCACCTGTTACAGTTGTCTCAATATTTGAAGGCCTGTAAACCGGAGTATCAAGAATATCAGACTGGAACTGCATCATTACATTTGAAACAGAAGCGCCACCATCAACTTTAACACTTGTAAGGCAAACTCCTGCATCATCTTTCATGCATTCAATTTCATCTTTTACCTGATAAGAAATTGCTTCAAGAACAGCACGACAAATGTGCGCCTTGTTGGCGCCGCGTGTAAGTCCCATAATTGTTCCGCGTGCGTATGAATCCCAATACGGAGCACCAAGCCCGGTAAACGCCGGAACCATCATAACGCCGTTTGAATCAGGAACACTTTCTGCCAGAAGGTCACAATCCTGTGCAGAATTAATGATTCCAAGTTCATCACGGAGCCATTTGATTGTGGCACCGCCCATAAATACAGAACCTTCCAAAGCGTATTCGACTTTTCCGTTGAGACCAAGAGCAATAGTTGTAATCAATTTATGCTTTGAATCAATAGCTTTATGGCCGGTATTCATCAGAAGGAAACAACCGGTTCCATAAGTTACTTTTGTATCGCCTTCATTAAAACAAGCCTGACCAAAAAGTGCGGCCTGCTGGTCGCCGATAAGCGAAGCAATCGGGGCTTCAAAACCACAGACAGATTTATCTGTCATTCCATAAACACATGAAGAATCTTTTACTTCAGGAAGAAGACATGATGGAATTCCAAGAAGATCCAGAAGTTCTTTGTCCCATTCCAGGGTATGGATATTAAAGAGCATTGTACGGCATGCATTTGTATAATCTGTTACGTGACACTTTCCGCCTGTAAGTTTCCAGGTAAGCCAGGTATCAATTGTTCCGGCAAGAAGTTCACCTTTTTCAGCACGTTGGCGAACACCCGGAACATTATCCAGAATCCATTTGATTTTTGTTCCCGAAAAATATGCATCCGGAATAAGACCTGTTTTTTTCTGAATCAGATCTCTTTTCCCTTCTGCTATCAAACGGTCTGCCAGATCTGCCGTTCTACGACACTGCCATACAATAGCATTATAAACCGGCGTTCCTGTTGCCTTATCCCAAACTACAACTGTTTCACGCTGGTTTGTAATTCCTACAGCCTGAATCTGTTCTGGTTTAAGACCAGCTTCCTCTACCGCTTCTTTCATAACTGAAAGCTGACACAAAAACAACTCTTCTGGATCGTGTTCAACCCAGCCTGGTTTTGGAAATATTTGTGTAAATTCCATCTGAGCTGTTTTTATTTTATTTACTGACTTATCAAAAATGACGGCTCGGGAAGAAGTTGTTCCCTGGTCCAAAGCAACGATATATTTATCCATAAGAAAAATTATAAGTCAGATTTTGTTTAAAGCAAGATTTTTGATAGATGAACTATCATCTTTATTATCATTAACATAAAAAAAGTGCCTCATTTCTGAGGCACCCGTTTTCCTTCTAAAATACTTGTTTAAATTTTTCAGGACGCTTCTTTAAAAACATCCAGACATTCTTTTTCAGAAATAGGACGTTTATAAAGGAATCCCTGTATATAATCGGCACCCGCTTCACGAACCAGTTTATCCTGAGTCAGGTTTTCAACCCCTTCCATCAGAATATTCAGTCCGTTCTTCTTGAATGCGCTTATGAGGCTATAAATAAGACGACGAGAGTCTTCATTGCCTTCCATTGAAAGTACCATAGAACGGTCGATTTTAATAGTTGTAAACGGAAGTTCCACAACATTTGCAAAATTCGAATAACCGGTTCCAAAGTCATCCAGATAGAAAACAATCCCTGCATTTGCCAGTTTTATCATTCTTTCTTTAATTGAATCAAAGTCATCTATAAAAATACTTTCTGTTATTTCCATAATAATATTCTGCGGCTGGATTCCATACTTTTTAATCACACCCAAAACATTTTCAACAATATGCGGATTTGCCAGCTGATTAACACTGAAGTTTACAGAAACCGCTTTTACAGTATCTTTATTTTCGCTTATAAATTTACAGATTTTCTCAAATGCAACATTACCAAGTCTTTCAATCAGACCTTTACTTTCAGCAACCGCAATAAATTCATCCGGTCTGATTGTTCCGATTTCCGTATCAAGCAGACGGGAAAGGGCTTCCGCATACATATATTTTTCTTTCCCGATTGAATAAATGGGCTGATAATAAATCTGATACATTTCTGAATCAACATTCAGTTCCCGCTCAAGGATTTCTTTAATTACATTTACACGTTTCAACTTTTCTTCGAAAACTTCATCACAAAGAAGGAATTTAGATTCACGCTTTTTTTTGTCTTTCTGTGCATTGGAAAGCATTTCACTTACCATTTCCATAGCATTGTTATAGTTTTTTGCATTTCCTGGAACGGTGAGTCCAACACTTCTAATATCAACGTGATACATTTTATGCTGGTCCGGTTCAAAATTTTTCAACTGATCTGTCAGCTTCATTATGTTTTCACGCATTTTATCCATATCATGTCCAACAACAGCAAAACGGTCTGTTTGAAGATGATATGAATTTTTCGGAAACAATGATGAGATTTTTTCTGCTATCTTAAAAAGCAGATAATTTGATTCTGAATACCCTATTGTCTCATAAAGGGTATAATAA
>JAHBAD010000006.1 GCA_018385395.1 Treponema sp. | reverse complement strand
ATCCACAATTTTAAATACAGTGTTACATGAAAATTGAGTTATCCACAGGCTTTTGTGGAAAGTTTTAAATACACTGTGTCATAAACTCTTAAATACTCTGTTACATGAAAAAACTGTCGGAATCATTTTCAAGCCCTTGTTTTCCTAACATTTTTAGAAATCTAATTACTCTCCACGCATTTTATCACATTTTTCAGATCTTGTTTGCAGGTCATATTACAAATAGGTTTTACCATTTTTAAATAAAGTGTGACATGGCATTTTTGAAACTGATTCAATCTAGGTCATAAGACTTCTTTTTATAGCATTTTAAACAAACTGTTACATCTGATTGTGAGTAAAAGACTTTAATAATGTTGTGAATATTTATTGTTACAATGAGTAGGGTAGTCCTTAAATACAGTGTTACATAAAAAGTCTTCTTAAATCTCTTAAATAAACTGTTACATAAAATAAAACCAGCAGAGAAAAATCCCTGCTGGTCTGATATCCACCTAAAATATAACTTTAGGATTCGCCTCTCGTTTTTCCGGTGAGGCTATCAGGAAGCTTACTTTTTTCAGCTTTTGCCTGCTGTTTCTTTTCGGCTAACTCCATCTGCCGGATGGCAGTATTTGTTCCGATGTTTTTTCCCTGGTCCCATTTTTCCGAATAATACTCAGATCGTGTCATATTTTTTAAGCTTGAAGTTGCTTCATCATACTTCGTAGCATTCTGGAAATTTGGATTTGAGAAATTATCAAGAGTTCTTGAATCACCTGGACCAAGATTGTGGCTTGTATTCTGACCACTTTTCTGATGTGCCTGAGCTCCTCCTGATGAACTTCCGCCATGTCCGCCAGAAGACTTACCGCTTCCATGAAGGAAGTTGTTTCCGGCATTTCTGACTTTATCCCCAACGCTTCCAGTGAATGTTGCAAGCATACCTTTAGCGGCCGCTGCTCGTGCCTGAGAATCAGTTCCCCCCAGTTCCTTGACTCCATCACTTGCCGCTTTTGCAGCACCTGCAAGTTTTGTAATTCCGCCTCTGGCATTAACATATCCCTGGGCTGCTTTTCTCGTTCCTTCCTTAGCAACAGTTCCAGCAACCTTCGCACCTTTAACAGCAGTCTTTCCAGCTGTTGCAGTTCCTTTGGCCAAAGCTCTTGCTCCAAATGCTGCAGTTCCAAGTGCCTGAACGAATTCACCCATTGAAAGCTGAGGCTGACCTGTAAGAAGTGTCTGTGCAATCTTTGGTGCATTCTGTGTTAACACAAAACAAATCAGTCCATTGAAGAGCAGGGTAGCGAATGTAATCCAGTTCATTCCACCGTTATCTGCCATAATGTTGATTGTTGTTTCAATGAACAGATAGAACACGAAGAACATACAAATCGTGATTACAATCATCTTGATAAGGAAACCTGTGAAAACTGGAATCAGCTTCTTTGGCATTTCTTTTGTTCCATCAAACAGAATGAAAGGAATGAAAAATGCTCCAAGTCCCATGATTATTGTGTATTCCAGGATTGTCATGATGTACTGTATCTCTGCAAAAATCGTACAGCAGATTAAAGCAATACAGCTTAAGATTGTCATAATCATGCTTGGAATATGAGCAATGCTTGCTGACATTTTGTTGAAACCTTTCTTCATAAAGTTAACGTCTTCTGCATCAAGATCATCCATTTCAATGTCGTAGGCAAGCTGATTTTTTTCCCAGAGAATCTGACATCCTAACAGCGAAACTCGAAACAGTGCTGCAGGCGAAAGATAATAGGAATCAGTTCCATTTTCATTTTTCAACCAGATGTTCAAATCTACATAGGAATCAACAATCGGCTTTCCGTCTGTACCATCAACCATTTTTGGAACAAGGACTTTGTTGATTGCCTCAAGGGTTTTACGTCCATAAATTGAGTGGTACTTGTTTTTGCTTCTGTACTCCTCAATCTTCTGCTGAGCTTTTTCCTTTGCCTTCTTTGAATTGAACTTTGTTACCTGAACCTGTTCTGCAGCTTTATCCATGAAGTCTGTATAATCTTCTGCTTTCGTGAACGGAGTATCAAATGTAAAGTTTTCAATGTCGGCCTGGATTTCAGCCTGAAGCTCATTTGCAAGTCTTTGCTGTGTTGCAAGATCTTTTTCAATTGAACGTTTCATTGAAGTGAGTGAATCAACAATTGCCTGCTTTCCGCCTCCAGCACTTATACCGATTCGGTTTCCAACTGCAGAAAGCCCCATTGTAAAGATAGGGTAGGCTGACATCATCAAAAGAAAGAGAAGCCATTTATACATGGTATCCCACCAGAAATCCCGGATTGTAAATCTGCTGTTGGCCAGTTTAAAAGCCGACCAGCACAGACCTACGATTCCTATGGCAAGAGCATAATGATTTGCCCAGCCATAAAAAGATTTGAGACAGCCGCCAAAATATTCAATTGCTTCTACGACAGGAATATCTATCCATGAAGTGTATTCGTCCATCGGCGGCTCCTATTTTACAAATGAGTCTGGAACACGATTATCAAAAGCTTCCTGCTTCTGCTGTTCCTTTCTCATTTCCTCGGCTTCAACCTGTTTTGCATTTTCATCTGCGATGAGCTTTGATGCCGTTACATTGGCAAGATCGTTTATTGCTTCCTGTACACCGCCAAGTTCTTCAATTACCTGTTGAGTAAGATGAAGGTTTGCTTCTTTTGCAGCACCGTCAGTCATGTTTCCATCGGAGTCAGTCTGCGAGTATGCAGCCTGCATGATTGCATTTGATTTTGCAATCTGTTCTTCACGCTTTAACTGAACTGCTTCATCTGTTGCTTTCGCAATTACTTTGGCAGATGCGTCCTTCACTTTTGCAACAGCCTGAGAAGCAAAGATGTAGTTTCTTGGACTGATTCCATATTTTCTCCAGATTGCTTCCCGCTGTTTTTTTGTCAGGCCTTCTTCGATATTCTTAACCGTATTTCTCATGTTCTGAGTCATAAAGTTTTCAGTGTTCGTAACTGCAGTAAAGAAGTTCTTTCCTGATTCTCCCATACCACATAAGTCTGCAAGAGAATATCTGTTGCCATTTCCACAGTCTATGCTCTGAACTGTCAGAGTTTCTTTTATTCTTCTGGACTGAGTGAGAAGTGCATTTACTCTCTTGTTTGCATCACGGATATCGTTTCGAATATCGAAGTCACCGTCGAAACGAATGTTTTCCCAGTCGATTGATTTAGCTCTTTCTACGGCCTGCTGAATCTGCTGGTACTGATTTTCGATTGTGGTTATCGTGTTCATTACCATATCGTACTGACTGTAAAGCTGGTCGATTGCCGTAAGCCAGCCTGAAATATCGAATACGGGGTAACCTGTTGCATGAATGTTTGTTACTGCCAGGAATAGACCTGTCATAATTACTAAAAGTTTTTTTTTCATCTGTTGTGCTCCTCATGATGTATAATTGGCGTTACCAGGCAGATTGATAACGCTTAAATACTCTGTGACATGTTTCTGCCTGTCACTTTTGATCTCACGATATCATGGCTTTGTATTTTTCATAATTCAGCGGTCGGGTGTCCCGGCCTAAGTCTGACATCTTTTGTCTTGTTGCTTCGAGAATGTCGAAAGCCAAAGGTTCCATTGTGTTTCGACCTTTTTCTTCTTCAATTCTGTCCAGCATTTCATGGTCTGGAGAAATCAATGCAAGCTGGAACGGATCTAAATCAAGAGTGAACATTCGGCATCCGTTTGGATTCTTGAAGTAGTAATCACGCTTCATTGTTGCATTACTCAATGCCATGATTTCAGAATCTGTAAGACCGAAGTATCTGTAACTGTCTACAAGACCAGG